>NZ_LMHO01000042.1:0-281172 GCF_001428185.1 Mesorhizobium sp. Root695
CGACATCGACAAAGTCCCCATCAGCCACCGCATCAAGAAATGCGCTTGGAATGACGACTATCTCATCCAGGCAATCGCTCATATGCGATAGCCCTGCCCACGAGGGGGGGAGATTGACTGTCATCCCCGCCACACCCCTTCTTTCCGCAAATCATCCATCGTCCTTGAAATGCCTTCGCGCAGGATGCCGACCATGTCGTCGATCTGCTCGCGCGTGATGATCAGCGGCGGCGACATCACGCACATATTGATCAGCGGCCGGACCAGCAGGCCAAGTTCGTGGCAATGGGCGTCGATGCGCTTGCCGACGTCCTTGTCGAGTTGCAGAGGGTTCTTGTTTTCGCGGTCCGCCACACATTCGACGCAGCCCATCAACCCCATCCCGCGCACCTCGCCGACCAGCGGCAGCTCCTCCAACGTCTTCAGCTGCGCCTGGAAATAGGGCGCGACCGCCTGCGTGTGGGCAAGCACGCCCCCCTCCAGCAGGTCGAGGTTTTTCAACGCCACGGCGCAGCCGATCGGATGGCTGGTGTAGGTCAGGCCATGGCCGAACATCGCGTCGGGATGGTTCGACCGGCGTAGCTCTTCCAGCAGCCGCTCCGAAATTATGACGCCGCCGAGCGGGAAATAGCCTGAGGTGACGCCCTTGGCGAAGGTGATCATGTCGGGATCGATGCCGAACACGTCGCCCGAGGCGAAGACATGGCCAAGCCGACCGAATGCCGTCACCACCTCATCGGAGACATAGAGGATGTCGTTGTCGCGGCAGATCTCGCGGATGCGCTTGAGGTAGCCATCGGGCGGCACGACGACGCCACCGGATGCCTGCACCGGCTCGCCGACGAAAGCACCGATCCGCTCAGCGCCGACACGGGCGATCGTGTCGCGGAACTGATCGACGAGGAAATCGGTGAAGGCTGTAAGGCCCATGCCGCGCGGGCGGCGGAACGGATCGGGCGAAGACAGCTTGATGACCAGCTCGTCGGCACCATCCATCCAGTCGCGGTCGCGCGGACGGCCGTTGAGCGAGGCCGACAGGTAGGTCGAGCCGTGATAGGCGCCGCCTCGGCTCAGGATCAGCTTCTTTTCCGGCCGGCCGCGCACATTGTTGTAGAACTGCATGAAGCGCAGCGCCGTCTCGACGGCCGAAGAGCCGCCGGTCGTGTAGAAGACATGGCTGAGATCGCCCGGCGCATGGCCGGCGATGCGCTTGGCGAGTTCGGCCGACGGCGCGTTCATCGTGTACCACGGCGTGTTGTAGGACAGCGCTATCGCCTGATCGTACATCACCTTGGCGAGCTCCTCGCGGCGATGGCCGACATTGACGCACCACATGCCGGCCGGGCCGTCGATCAGCCGCTTGCCGGTGCTGTCGGTGATGTAGATGCCGTCGCCCTCGCCGATCAGCGCGCGTGCTTCGGCACCGACCGAACCGGCGAACGGCCAGGGCTGGATAAGATGGCGCTTGGCCAGTTCGACGGCATCGTCGCCGGACTCCGCGCCGCCCATCTCGGTCGCCTTCAGGTCTCTTGCCGCAGCCATCATCGCCTCACATTGCTTCACAAATTTCATCGGACATGAAGTGCGATGCCAAGCACCGGAAACAGCGGCTTTCTTCACTTCATTTTGAATGTCCGTTCAATCAATATTACAGAATTAGCGCTTGATTTCAATCCAAGGATGCGCGCATGATGAAAGAAAGCCGGCAAGGGGAACAAGCAGCTGGCGCCAGCACAATGGGATACCGCATGGCGGGACAGTCCAGGCCAGCAACCGAGATCACACCCGGAGCCCTGCAATGACGGCGGCCGTGGAAGGGTCGCCCCCGTTGCGCATGACGCGGGCCAGACGAAATGCCCTTCTGCAGTCCGAACCCGTACAGGGTCTTGCCCTGATCAGCCCGACCTTCATCTACGCGCTCATCCTTCTGGTTCTGCCGATCCTGGTGGTCATCGCGCATTCCTTCTGGACGCAGCACTATCTCACCATCGACCGCACCTTCACGCTGGAAAACTACCGCGTCGCGCTGACCGAGCCGATCTACCGCGATCTCCTGTGGCGTTCGCTCTACATTTCCCTGACGGTCAGCCTGCTCACCGTCCTTTTGGCCTATCCAATTGCCTATTTCATTTCCTTCCACGGCGGCCGCCACAAGAGCCTGTGGCTGTTCCTCATCACCATCCCGTTCTGGACCAGCTACCTGCTGCGCGTGATGTCATGGAAGGTCATCCTCGGCTATAATGGCGTGCTCAATTCCGGCCTGATGGGCCTCGGCGTCATCGACGAACCGTCGACCGCGCTGCTCTACAACTCGAGCGCCGTCATCATCACGCTCACCCATGCCTGGGCGGCCTTCGCCATCCTGCCGATCTTCGTCTCGCTGGAAAAGGTCGACCGCACGCTGGTCGAAGCGGCCACCGATCTCGGCGACGGCCCGCTGCGCTCGTTCCTGCGCGTGACCTTGCCGCTTTCGGCGCCAGGCATCATCTCGGCGTCTCTGATCGTCATGATCCCGACCGTCGGCGATTATGTCACGCCGAAGCTGGTTGGCGGCAAGGATGGCGTAATGATCGCCAACGCCATCCAGGCGCAGTTCGGCAAGGCCTCCAACTGGCCGCTGGGTGCCGCACTTTCCGTCACCACCATGCTGGTCGTGACGCTGATGGCGGGCGCTACGGTGCTGATCATCCGTGCCCTGCAGAGGCTGGCGCGATGATCGCGCTGCGACGCTTCCTGTCCGGCGGCTGGCTGAGGGCCTATGCGTTTCTCTACGTCGTCTTCCTCTATCTGCCCGTCATCTTCCTGCCGATCTTCTCGGTCAACACGGCGGCGACACCGAAATTTCCGCTCACCGGCTTCACCTTGCATTGGTACCAGGACCTGCCGCGCACGCCGGCTTTGCTCGACGCCGCCTGGAACAGCCTGATCGTCGGCGTCTCGGCCGCTGTCCTGTCCACCCTGCTCGGCATCCTCGCCGCCCGTTCGATCACCCGCTATCGCTATCCCGGCCGCAGCACCATCCATGGGCTGATCATGGCGCCGCTGGTGCTTCCGGAGGTGATCGTCGCCATCTCGATGCTGCTGGTGATGCTGCAGCTTGGCCTCAGCCTATCGCTGTTCACGGTCGTGCTCGGCCATGTGCTGGTCTGCATTCCCTATTCGATGACGGTGCTGACCTCCGGCTTCGAGGGCTTCGACCGCAGCCTGGAAGAGGCATCCGCCGACCTCGGCGAAAGCGCCTTCGGCACCTTCCGGCGGGTGACGTTGCCGATGGTGGCGCCGGCCATCATCTCCAGCCTGCTGGTCTGCTTCACCATCTCGCTCGACGAGTTCATCATCGCCTTCTTCCTGACCGGCACCGAGGCGACGCTGCCGATCTACATCTGGGGCCAATTGCGCTTCGCGGCCAAGCTGCCCGGCGTGCTGGCGCTGGGCACGCTGCTGCTGGTCGCCTCCTTCCTGCTGATGACCGTCGCTGAAATCCTGCGTCGCCGCGCGGCCGGACGCACCCAGAACGAGGGAGGCCTCTATGCCTGAGCAGCCCCAAATCTTGCGCCCCCAATCCGACCGATCCATGATCGAGATCAAGAATGTCACCCGCAGCTATGGGGCGTTCAAGGCGCTCGACGACGCCTCCTTAACCATCCGGGAAGGCGAGTTCTTCTCGTTGCTCGGCCCGTCCGGCTGCGGCAAGACCACGCTGCTGCGCATGATCGCCGGCTTCGACAATCCGACCAGCGGCTCGATCTCTGTCGGCGGTCAGCCGATGGAGGGCATCCCGGCCAATCGCCGGCCGACCAACATGGTCTTCCAGAGCTATGCGATCTTCCCGCATCTCAATGTTGAACAGAACGTCGCCTATGGACTGAAGCGGCTGAAGCTGCAGGGCGGTGAGGAAAAGCGCCGTGTCGAGGAGGCGCTGGCGCAGGTGTCACTCACGGGCCTCGGCAAGCGCCTAGCCACCGAACTCTCCGGCGGCCAGCGGCAGCGCGTGGCGCTCGCCCGCGCGCTGGTGATGCGGCCCAAGGTGCTGCTCCTCGATGAACCGCTGTCGGCGCTGGACAAGAAGCTGCGCGAGCAGATGCAGGTCGAATTGCGCCGTCTGCAACAGGCTGTTGGCATCACCTTCGTGCTGGTCACGCACGACCAATATGAAGCGCTCGCCATGTCCGACCGCATCGCCGTGATGTTCGGCGGCAGGATCGCGCAGGTCGCCTCGCCCAAGGAAATCTACCAGCGGCCGGTCACCCGCCAGGTCGCCGACTTCCTCGGCGGCATGAATTTCGTCAAGGCGCAGATCGTCGAGGAGGATGGCGCCTCGCTGGTCGTCGACACGCTTGGCTTCGGCCGCATCAAGACTGACAAGCCGAAGGCTTTCGTCCGCAATGGCGGCGGCGCGACCCTCGGCATCAGGCCGGAGCGGCTGCGCGTGCTGTGGGACAATGCGACGGCCAAGTTCGAGGTCGCCGGCAAGGTGGTCGAACGCCACTATTTCGGCGAGATCACTCATCTGATCGTCGAGATACCGGGGCTGGAAAAACCGCTGTCGGTGACCGAAACCAACGATTTCGGCGCCGACGACATCCCGGTCGGCACCTCGATCCGCCTCGCCTACGATCCCGAGGCTTTGGTGGCGATGGCCGACTAGAGCATGATCCCGAAAAGTGGAAACCGGTTTTCTCGGACAAACGGGAACCGTTTTGTGCAGAGATCATGCTCAGCTAAGAATCTGAAGCGCGACGATCATCTTGCGCGCCGCGATGCGCCCGGCGACGATGGCGCCTTCGACATAGCCCGGAAATGACGGCGACAGTTCCGAACTGGCGAAATGCAGGGGTGGTGAGCCGGCCCGGATTGTCGACTCGGCATCGACAGCCGTCACATCGACGATGAGGTCGCTGTAGGCGCCGCCACTCCAGCGATCATCCGTCCAGTCCCGATAGCTGAAATCCAGGACGTCCGCCGCCTCCTGGCCAAGGGCGTCCTTCAGCCTTGCCGTCACTTCGGCGCGCAGCGCCGTTTCGTCAAGCGCATGCCAACGCAGCGCCAGCGGCCCACCGACGAAGACGACAAGCGCGGCATGGTCCACATCCTTGCTGGCATCGCAGGCAAACAGGCCAGGCAGATCGAGCCACATCACCATGCCGCACAAGTCGCGATCGCGCCAGAACTGCCTAGCATAGCGCACCTGGATCTTGATCACCGCTCCGCTTTCCCACACGCCAAGTGCTTTCCTAAGCAGCGCCGGCAAGGCAGGTGCGAAATCGAGTTTCGCGGCCGTTGCCGGCGGCACGGCAATCAACGCCGCCCGTGCTTCGACAATGCCGTTGAGCGAGACGGTGCGAACACCATATTGTCCATGTTCGATGTGCGTGACCGGTTCGTTCAGCCGCACCCGGCCAACGAGTTCCCCGGCCAGATCCTCGGCCAGCGACTGCATGGTGTCGCGCAGGAAGTATTGCAGCTCCGGCACCTCGTTGGTGATGCGCCGGTCATTGTCGATCAGGTGCCACAGCGGCACCTTGTCGAGCGCCAGGCACCACAGGCCTTCGATCATCGACCGGAAGGCCGCCTTGGCATCGGTTGCGTCCTTCTGACGATCGAGCCAGACCTTGACGGTCAACCCTGCTATCGAGGGATCGTCCGGCTCGATCCTGTTCATGCGCTCGCGGATTGCCATCGCGCCATGATAGGTCCGCTCGGCCTGTTCGACCGACATCGATGGATGGGTGATGAAATCGCCATTCACATAGGTCTCAACGAAGGTCTTGGCGCGCGCCTCGGCCAGCACCATCACCTCGGGCATGTCTTCGCAGAAGAACTGACCGCCGCTATCGAGCCGCTCACCAAGCCCGTCCAGAACGGCCTCCACCCGCCCGCCGACGCGGTCGCGCGCTTCAAGCAACAGAAAGTCGATGCCGGCTGCCTTCAGCTCAAGCGCTGCCGACAGGCCGGTGAAGCCGGCGCCGACTATGACGACATCGGTTTTTTCCGGTTCACCCGTCAATAGCCAGCCTTGATCTTCTCGAACTCGGCCACCATCCGCTGCTTGAGTTCTGGCGCCACCGGCTGCTGGAACAGGGTCTTGTCGAGGAATGTGTCGAGATTGTCGAAGCCGCGCTCGACCAGCACCTTCAGGTCGATCGCTGCCATGCCGGCGCCATTGCCATGGCCATAGCCGAAGGTCTTGACCATGTAGTCCGAGACGCCGGGTGCATTGACGGCACTCAGGAATTCATAGGCTTCATCGAGCTTATCAGGCGCGTCCTTCATCAGCACGTAGCCGCACACCCAGGTCGAAATGCCTTCCTTGGTGTCGCGGTTCATGGCGATCGGCATACCTTGCCCCTTGAGCGTCACAAAGGTCTCGTTCCAGCCCCAGACGAGATCGACCTCATTACCGATAAAAGCCTGGTTGAGGTCGGTGTCGTCGGTCCAGTAGAAGCGGATGTTCTTGTGCACGTCGCGCAGGAAGGCGGACGCCTCCTGGAACTGCGCGTCGGTCATCTTGGTCCAGTCCTTGAGGCCGACCACCAGGCTTGCCAGCGCATAGGCGTCATCGACATTGTCGCCGATGGTGACACGGCCCTTGAACTTGGGATCGGCGAAGATCCTGAGCGACTGCGCCTCTTCAGCCGTCACCTTGTCGGTGCGGTAGAGCAGCGATGTGTTGCCCCAGTCGAACGGCATGAACCAGGCCTTGCCGTCGGCTGTAGTAGCGAGATCCTTCATCGCCATGATGCCGGGATTGAGGTCCTTCCAGCCTGATATCCTGGAGGTGTCGAGCGGCTGCAGCATGCCGGCCTCGCGCCATTTGACCACGCTTTGCGAGCAGGGGTGGGCGATGTCGGCCTTGAAGCCAGCCCGCATCTTCTCAAAGGCTTCGTCCTCGTCGCCGAAGAAAGCGAAGGTGGGCTCGGCGCCGTATTTGGCGGTGTAGGCGGGATGCAGCAGCGGATCCTCATAGCCCGACCAATCGAACACAACGAGATCACCGCCGCCTTCGGCCAAGGCGTGGATCGCGCCTGCGCCGATCGTGCATGCGGCGGCAAGGGTAAGGCGGCGTAGCATCGATTTCATGGCTGAGAATTCCCCCGGGTCGCGAAAAAAGCTGCGGTGAGGTTAGGAGAATTCGGCTCGATTGGCGAGCCCGTCCACCGCCATCTAGGCGGCGGGCGGGCAGTCGAAACAGGACTCAAATTTATTTGAGCATGATCTCTTCCGAAAACCGGAGTCCACTTTTCGGGATCATACTCAGTACCCTGCTTTGATCTTCTCAAACTCGGCAATCATCTTGAGCTTGAGGTCGGACGGCACCGGCGACTGGAACAGCGTCTTGTCGACGAATTTCTGCACGTCGTCATAGCCCTTTTCCTTCAGCACCGCCTGGTCGACGCCAGCCATGCCCTTGGCATTGGCCTGGCCATAGCCCCAGTCCTTGACCAGCACCTTGGCAGTCTCGGGATCGTTGACGGCGTTCAGGTAGTCATAGGCCTTGTCGATATTGCCGGGCGCGTCCTTGAACAGCACATAGCCGCAGACCCAGGTCGAGATGCCTTCGTCGGTGTCCTTCTTCGCCATGATCGGCACGCCGGCGGCGACCGATTGCACGGTGGCGTCATTCCAGGCCCAGGCGAGGTCGACCTCGCCGCCGCTCAGCAGTTGCACGACATCGGTGGTGTCGGTCCAGTAGGAGCGGATGTTCTTGTGCACCTGGCGCAGGAAGTCGGACGCCTGCTTGAACTGGTCGTCGGTCATCTTGGTCCAGTCCTTGAGGCCGATGGCGAGGCTGGCCAGCGCATAGGCATCGTCGACATTGTCGCCGATCGACACCCTGCCCTTGAACTTGGGGTCGGCAAAAGCCTTCAACGATTGCACGTCCTTGGGGTCGATCTTGGAGGTGTTATAGGTGAGCTGGGTGTTGCCCCAGTCCCAGGGCATGAACCACGCCTTGCCATCCGGCGTGGTGGCAAGATCCTTCATCGCCATGATGCCGGGATTGAGGTCTTTCCAGCCCGTGATCTTCGACGTGTCGAGCGGCTGCAACAAACCGGCTTCGCGCCATTTGACCACGCTTTGCGAGCAGGGGTGGCCGAGATCGGCCTTGAAGCCGGAGCGCACCTTCTCGAACGCCTCGTCCTCGTCGCCAAAGAAGGCGAAGGTCGGCGAGTCGCCGTTCTTCTCGACATATTTCGGGTGGAAGCTGGGGTCCTCGTAGCCGGACCAGTCGAACACGATCAGGTCCTTGTCGGCGGCGACCGCAAGTGCCGCGGCCGAAGCCGCCAGCGCGCCAGTCAGCGCCAGGGTCAATGTCAGGTGTCGGGTCAGTTTCTTCATTGTTCCATCCTCTGTCCGTTCTGGTGTTCTTATGGTTTTGTCGCGCCGCCGGCCTTCGACGGATAGTGTTTCGGGAAGGCCACCGACAGGAATTCATTGGCCGCCTGCAAGGCGGTCTCACGGGTGGTGTCCTCGGTCCCCATCATCAACCGCAGCCACAGCCCTTCCAGCATCGCACTGAGCGCCAGCGCCATGACCTGTGGCTCATAGGCATAGGAGCCACTCAGCTTCAGCGTCGCGCACAGGTCGATGAAGATGGTTTGATAGACGGCGTCGCGCGCGCTGCTCAGCGCTTGGTAGGTTGGCCGCGACTTGGCCTCGCCCCAGAAGGCGCACCAGGCGGCCAGCTTGCGCTTGTTGCAGATCGACCGGTCGAAATCGGCGGAGACAAGCGCGTGAAGCTGATCGGCGGGGTCATCGCCTGCCTTATACAAGGCGTTGCGCCAATGCGCCGAGTACTCGTCATACATATGCTGCAAGGTCGCGATGAGCAGCTTTTCCTTGCTTTCGAAATGGAAGTTGACGATGCCGCGCGACAGGCCGGCGCCGTCGGCGACATCGGCCATCGTCGTTTCCGAATAGCCGCGCTTGGCGAGCGAATCGATCGTCGCCTCGATGAGCTGAAGCTGCCTGACCTCCTTCGAGGCCTTGCGTCCACGCTTCTCGGCCTCGCTTTTCCGCACCGATTCAAGGAGGGCTTCCTTGACGACTGCTGTCTTCATGGGTCTGATGGTCTCCAGCATCGCCGGCTATCCAACCGGCTTTCGACCGCGAAGATGAGTGGGACGGTGTTCGCCACTGTCAAGCACCTTCTGCATGGCTTCCCAAGTTCGTATGTTCTTGTCGACATATGCCGCGCCGACTGCGGCCGCGACCGTCGGGTAGAGTGACCCCTTCAGCCTTTCCAGTTCGCCGCGCGCGACGTCGCGGTACCAGGGATTGCGGTCCCTAACGGCGACATCGGTAAAGCCGGCGCTACGCATCGCCTGCGCATAGCGCACCGGTGAAGCCATGGCGAAGGACAACCCTTCCGCCGCGATATAGGCCTTCATCTCGGGCGATGGTTCGCCGTCATGCGAGATCATCCAGTTGGAGGCGGCAAAGACGCCCCCCGGCCTGAGCACGCGAAAAATCTCGGCAAACAGCGCGTCCTTGTCCGGCACGTGCAGCAGCGCATCCTTGGAGAAGACGACATCGAAGGCGCGATCGGCGAAAGGCAGTGATCCCGGTGGCGCCTGGATGAAGCTGACACGATCCGCGAGCCCTCGCGCAGCGGCTCGCTGCCTCGCCGTCTCGACCACCGGCTGTTCGACATCGAAGCCGGTGGCGTGGGCGGCACCGTGGCGCTCGACCAGATGCAGCGTGATGCCGCCGGAGCCGCAACCGATATCGAGTATCACCTTGCCCTTGAGTGAAAGTCCTTCGACCACCCGGTCGACCTCGTCGGGCCCGCCCGGCGACAGATAGCCGTCGCCCCACAGCGCCTCGAGGAAGCGGATGGCAGTATCGTCATACTCCGGCTCGGCACCTGCCGTCTCAATCATCGGATGTCGTCCCCGTCAGCCGATTTAAGCACCTTAGAATGCCGGCAAAGCGTATCTCAAGGATGAGAAAACGCAACACCATTTGTTGAACATTCATTCAGTATGGCTGGACAGAATGACTGATGCCGTGCCAAATTCTCCGCATTCGGGAACAGATCACGCAAAAATGAAGAGCGGTCGTACGGGAAGACTGGGCCAAAATGAAAGCTTGGGATGCGATCATCATCGGCGGCGGACACAACGGACTGGTCAACGCCTGCTACTTGCAGCGCGCCGGTCTTGACGTGCTGGTGGTCGAGAAGAACGACTGGGTCGGCGGTGCCGCCACCAGCAGGGAACTGACGCCGGGCTTCCTCTACTCCAACTGCTCCTATGTCTGCTCGCTGTTCCGCCCCGAGATCATGCGCGACCTCGAGCTGCCGCGCTTCGGCCTGCAGGTCATCTCCTACGAGGGCGGCGCGGTGTTCACGCGCGACGGCGACTACCTCGCCAACTACCGCGATCACGATGCGCACCGGCGCGAATTCGCCCGCTTCTCCAAGCGCGACGCCGAAGCCTATGACCGCTACGCCCGCGACGTGACTCGGCAGTGCCGCTTCATCCAGCCGTTGTTGATGCGCACCGCACCCGACCCGACCAGCCTGCGGCCCCGCGACCTCGGCGAGCTGCTCTATCTCGGCAAGAAATTCGCCGGCCTGTCGGCTGAGGAAATGGCGCTGACGCTGCGCTTCTGGACCATGTCGATCTCGGAGTTCCTCGACGAATATTTCGAGACCGACGTCATCAAGGCGAACTTCGCTTTGTCCGGCATCATCGGCACCGCGCTCGGGCCGATGTCGCCGGGCACGGCTTACGTTCTTCTGCACCACTATATGGGCGAGGTCGACGGCTCGGTCGGCGCCTGGGGCTACGCGCGTGGCGGCATGGGCGCGGTGACCAAGGCACTGGCCGCATCCTTCAAGGCGTCGGGCGGAACCATCCGCACCGGCGCCGAGGTCGACCATGTGCTCATCCAACGCGGCAAGGCCAAAGGCGTGGTGCTGGTCGGTGGCGAGGAGATTTACGGCAGGCTCGTCGTCTCCAACGCAGATGTGAAGCGCACCTTCCTCAAGCTGGTCGAGGAGAAGGAACTGCCCGACATCTTCCTGCGCCGGGTCAGGAACTTCAAGATCCGAGGCTCCTCCGGCAAGGTCAACATCGCGCTCAATTCGCTGCCGGAATTCCCGGCGTTGCCGAAGGATTCGCCGGTTTATCGCGGCGACATGCATTTCACCGATTCGATGGAGCGCATGGAGCGCGCCTATGACGACTGGAAAGCTGGCCGCTGGTCGGCCGATCCCTTCCTCGACATGGTCATCCCGACGACGCTCGACCCGACGATGGCACCGCCGGGCAAGCATTTCATGAGCTGCTTCGTGCAATACGCACCGCCCAAGATCGGCGGTCGCGAATGGACCGATGCCGATCGCGACGGCTTCGCCGAAAGCGTGATTGCGCAGATCGCGGAATACTCGCCTGGCTTCCGCGACCGCATCGTCCATATGGAGGTGCGCACGCCGCGCGAGATCGAGGCCGAGGTCGGCCTCACCGAAGGCAACATCTTCCAGGGCGAACTGACCTTCGACCAGCTTTTGTTCAACCGGCCGGTACCGGGCTACGCGCAGTACCGCTCACCGGTAGGCGGCCTCTATATGTGCGGCTCCTCGACTCACCCTGGCGGCGGCGTCATGGGTGCGCCCGGCCGCAACGCCGCGGCGGAAATCCTGCGCGATCTTGCCAAGTCGACCTCCCACATGAGCCCGGCCCATGACGTCATTTGAAACAATCGTCATTGGCGGCGGCCACAATGGCCTCGTCGCTGCGGCCACGCTGGCGAAAGCCGGTCGCAAGGTGCTTGTGCTGGAAGCCGGAGGCGAAATCGGCGGCGCCGCGCGCACCGAAGAATTCGCGCCGGGCTTTCGCGCCTCCTCAGTCGCTCATCTGCTGAACCGTCTGCATCCCGATGTGGTGAAGACGCTGGAGCTGGAAAGGCACGGACTGCAATTTGCTCGCGCCGACTTCGTGCCGTCGGTGGCTTTGTCGAAGGACAGCCCGCCGCTTGTCCTGCATGGAGCCTATGGCGAGGTGCTGACCGGCGCCAGTTCCTCCGAGCAATCGGCCTGGAAGGACCTGCGCGCGCAGCTGCTGCGCTATGCCGGCATCCTGAAGCCCTTCCTCTCTCGCCGGCCGCCCGATCTTGCCGGCATGTCGCTGCTGGAGACCGCTTCCCTCGGCCAGACCGCACTGGCGCTGAAGAAGCTCGGCAAGGAAGACATGCGCGACTTCCTGCGTGTGCTGTTGATGAATGTCGCCGACTTGCTGGACGAACAGCTTGAAGATGATCGGCTGAAAGGCCTGCTCGCCTTCGATGCGACGCTGGGCAGTCACCTCGGCCCGCGCTCGCCGACCTCGCTGCTCGGCCTCTACTATCGGCTGGCGGGCGAGACCGGTGGTACGGCCGGCGCTCAAGTCCTGCCGCAAGGCGGCATGGGCGCGGTCGTCGCCGCCATTCGTGCCTCGGCGGAGAAGGCTGGCGTTGAAATCCGCACATCGGCGCCCGTAGCAAAAATCATCGTCGAGAAAAGCCGCGCCGTCGGTGTCGCGCTCGACAATGGCGAAGTGCTGCGCGCGAACACGATCGTCTCCGCCATCAACCCAGCGACGACTTTCCTCGACCTCGTCGGACCGCGCGAGATCGACACCGGCTTCATGCGCAAGGTGAAAAACATCCGCATGAAGGGCGATGCCGCCAAGCTCAATCTGGCGCTCGACCGGCCGCCGCAATTCACCGGTGTCGATGCAGCCAGCCACAAGGGCCGGCTGGTCATCGCCCCCTCGCCCGATCACGTCGAGCGCGCCTTCAATCCCTGCAAATATGGAGAGTTGTCGCCCGAGCCGGTGATGGAGGTTACGCTGCCAAGCCTCGCCGATCCATCGCTCGCCCCCGCCGGCGCCTGCGTGCTGTCCGCGGTCGTGCAATACGCTCCCTATGCGCTGAAGGAGGGTTGGGATGCCGGCAAGCCGAAATTCCTGAGGGCGATCATGGAGCAGCTCGAAGCTTACACGCCTGGCATCGGCAAGAGCGTGGTCCGCGCCGAGCTCCTGACGCCAGCCGATATCGAGACGCGCTATCGCATGCCGGGCGGCCATTGGCATCATGGCGAATTGCAGGCCGACCAGATGCTGGTCTCGCGCCCGGTCTCGGGCTGGTCAGGCTACGATACGCCGGTCGAAGGGTTGTTCCTGGCCGGCGCCGGCTCGCATCCCGGCGGTGGCGTCTCCGGCGCGCCTGGCCTCAACGCCGCGCGGCGCATCATCGCGATGAAGGGATAGGCCATGGCCCAGGCAACCAGAAGGAAACCTGTTGCAAAGGCAGCCGGCGCGACCGTTTCCGCCCGCATCGCCGCCCAATCTCATTTCCAGACGCTGCGTCTGGGCACACCGTTCCAGCCGCGCATCGACGCGCTGGCCAAAACCCAGGACTGGTACAATTGGGCCGGCTACCGCGCCCCCCACTCGCTGTGGGACGAGGAGCTCGAATATTTCGCCATCCGCAGCCAGGCGGCGCTGTTCGACATTTCACCGATGACCAAATATCGGATCGAGGGACCGGACGCCGAAGCCTTGCTCAATCGCGTCACTTTGCGCGATGTCACCAAGCTCAGGCCCGGCCGCGTCCACTACACCGCGTGGTGCGACGACAAGGGTTTCGTCCTCGATGACGGCACACTGTTCCGTCTGTCGCAGACCCGCTTCCGGCTGTGTTCGCAGGAGCGGCATCTGCCCTGGCTGCTCGACAGCGCCGTCGGTTTCGATGTCAAGGTTGAGGAGGAAACCGAAGCTGTCGCCGGGCTCGCCTTGCAAGGCCCGACCTCCTTCGCCGTGCTGCGCGATGCCGGCTTCGCCGGCATCGAGAGGCTGAGAATATTCGACCTTGCCGACTTCCCGCATGGCGGCGGCACCGTCAGCATATCGCGCACCGGCTTCACCGGTGATCTCGGCTACGAGTTGTTCGTGCCGGCCGACAAGGCGCTGAGCCTGTGGGACCGGCTGATGACATCAGGCGAACTGCGCGGCATCCGCGCCATCGGCTACACCGCGCTCAACCGCGCGCGGCTCGAGGCCGGGCTGATGGTTGCCAATGCGGATTTCACAACCGCCGAGCACGCCATCCGCGCCGACCGCCTGCGCATGCCCGACGAAATCGGGCTCGGCTTCATGATCGATCTGGAAAAGGGCCATTTCAACGGCCGCCGTGCCATCCTCGAGGCGAGAGCGAAACGCAAGTTACGCCATGTGCTGGTCGGGCTGGAGATCGACGGCAACGTCCCGGCCGAACACGCCATCGTCTACCACAAGAAAGCCCAGGAGGTTGGCCTGGTCAGCGCCGCCATGTGGTCGCCGATGGCCAAGCGCAACATAGCCATCGCCTCACTGGCGCGGCCATACGGTGATACAATGGTCGAGGACCTCTGGGTTGAGATCTACGCCATGCGCGAGCTGCAGTATCAGAAGCTGATGAAGCGGGCCAAGGTGGTGGCGCGACCGTTCATCAAGCTCGACCGCCGCACGGCCAATCCGCCGGCGGACTTCTGATCATGACCGACGAAGCCGACAAACAGCAAGACGATGAGGAAGCCGCCGAACAGTGGGAGCTGGTCAACACGCCGCTTGGCGAGAAATGGTCGGGCCGCACGCGCTATGCCGCCGCCATGTTCTTCTACAAGCGCGACGAGATGACCTCGGAGACGCTCGAAGTCTACCGCATCTGCGCGCGGCTCGATTCCGAAGATCCGCTGCCGATCATCCGCGATCGCGGTATCGGTAAGGACTGGTTGAAACGCATGGGCTTCCAATAAGCCGTTCTAACCTATCGTTTTCTCGAGCATGCCCAGCCAGTTGCGATAGGCGATCTTTTCGATCAGCGCGCGGCCAAAGCCACGCGCCGCCAAGGCATCGATCAGCTTCGGCAGGCCGGCAACGTCGCCGATGACGGCCGGGATCATGGCGCCGTCGAAATCGGAGCCGAGGCCGACACCGTCTTCACCCAAAGCCTGCAGCAGCGAATCGACATGGCGCACCATGATATCGAGGCTGGTGTCGGCATTCATGCGCCCGTCCTCACGCAGGAAGCCGGTGGCGAAGTTCAGCCCGACCATGCCGCCTGACTCGCGGATCGCGCCGAGCTGCCAGTCGGTGAGATTGCGCGAATGGCCGCAAATCGCATGCACATTGGAATGGGTGGCGACCAGCGGCGCATCGCTGAGCGCGGCGACATCACGAAAACCCTTCTCGTTGAGATGCGAGAGGTCAATCATGATCTTCAACTGGTTGCAGATCTTGACCAGCGCCTTGCCCGCATCGGTCAGGCCGGGCCCGGTGTCGGGCGAGGACGGAAAGCGGAACGGCACGCCGTGGCCGAAAGCATTCGGCCGGCTCCAGACGATGCCGAGCGAGCGCAGGCCGGCGGAATGCAGCACGTCGAGCATGGTGAGCTCGGTGTCGATCGCCTCGACCCCTTCGATGTGGAACACAGCTGCGATCGACCCTTGCGCCATGGCGTTGCGCACATCGCCGGCACTGCGGCAGAGGGTGAGCGCTCCGGCCCGTTCCAGCCGAAACAGGATCGAGGCCATCGCGATCGTCGAGGTCAGCGCATCATTGCGCGGAACCTCGGGCGGCAGCGGCTCGGCAGCGCTCGGCGCCAGGGGCACGGCGCTGCGCCTGGATTTCTCGACCGGCGGCGGGAAGATAGCGAACATGCCGCCGGCAAAGCCACCGGCTTTGGCACGCGGCAGGTCGATATGACCGCCCGATTTCCCCTCGATGAACAGCTTTTCTACGTCCGTGTCTTTCGACTGGTAGAGTCTGAGCAACGTATCGTTGTGGCCGTCGAAGACGGGAACGAGGTCGGTTTCGGTCATACGGGGATCATTCGGTTCGTTTGTCGGCAAGGGGCTGAGATACACCATACCTACTTAGGCAGGATGTGCCACCTGCGCAAACGCCAAAGCCATCCCGGTGGATGGCAGCCACTTGCCGCGCCGCTTCCTGACGACGAAAATCCTACTGCTTCAGCACGTCGGCCCATTCCTGATGGCGGCGGAACTGGGCGTTGGCGAAGGGGCAGAGCGGGATGATCTTCTTGCCCGCCGCCCGCGCATCCTCGACGGCGCGGGTGACGAGCCGAAGCCCGGCACCCTGGCCACGAAACACGTCCGGCACCTCGGTATGGTCGATGATGATCTGGTGCTCGCCGATCTTGGTGAAGCTCATCTCGGCCTCGGCGCCGCCGGGTCCGCGCAGGACATAGCGACCCTTGGAACCGCGGTCCTCAAGTTCGATCTCAGGCAGTTGGTCAGGCATCGCTATGCTCCTTGGGCAGCATCGGCAAAGAACCGCCGCGCCGCCTCGATTTCGTTCGGCCGCACCTCGTGCCCGCCTTCATGCCATTCCACTGTGACATCGGCGCCGTCGGCACGCAAATAGGCTTCGAGCCGCGTGGTCAGGTTCGGCGGGCAGATCGGATCGCGCTGGCCGGCGGTCAGCAGGATATGGCGGCCGGCGAGACTGCCCTTCACCTCCGGTTCGAACGGGATCAGCGGATGCATCAGCACCGAGGCGTCGAACAGCAGCGGTGCTACAAATACCACCGAGGCCAGCACGTTGGCGCCGTTGGAGTAGCCGAGACCCAGCACGGCTGACGGCTTCGCCGCCTCGACATGGGCCTTGACGAAGCCCGCCATCTTGTCCGTCGCCCGTGCCAGATCGTCCATGTCGTAGACGCCCTCGCCGGTGCGGCGAAAGAAGCGCGCGGCACCTTGTTCCGACACATCGCCGCGCGGCGAGATGATGGTTGCCTGGGGCACGAGATCGCGCCCCAGCGACAGAAGCTGGTTCTCATCGGCTCCCGTGCCATGGAAGACGAACAGCAATGGGCCATCAGGCGAACCGGGCAGCAGCTTGTGGATGTAAGCGTCCTTGCTCATGGCCTCAGCCTTCCAGCTTCTGCAGATGCTGTTCAAGATAGGGCCGCAGGTGCTGGTGCTGCGTCGGCAGCTTCAGCGCCTCGCCGAGATGAGCGGTGTCCTCATCGCGATCGAAACCCGGCTCGTTGGTGGCGACTTCGAACAGCACGCCACCCGGCGTGCGGAAATAGATCGCCCAGAAATAGTCGCGGTCGATCACCGGCGTCACGCCATAGCCGGTATCCATCAACGCCTTGCGCACTTCGAGCTGCTTGGCGCGATTCTCGACGGCGAAGGCGACGTGGTGGACGGAGCCGGCGCCGAGATCGGCGAAGGCAGCAGCCGGTAGGGATTCGATGTCGACGACATCGGCGCCGTTGCCGTTCTTCAGCGCCAGCCGCCTGACAGGGCCGGACCTGTCGACTTCCTCATAGCCCATGAACTTCAGCAGCTCCTCGGTGGCGCCGCCATCCTTCAACCGGAGCGACACGGAATGAAAGCCGCGGATCGCCTCATCAACAGGGACACCGCCTTTCGCCCATGGCGCTCTGCTGTCACCCTTATCCTCGACCAGCGCGAAACCGTCGCCGTCCGGTCCGGCAAAGGCCAGGCGATTCTCGCCGAATGTCTCTTCGCGCGACAGGCCGGTAACACCCTCATCGGCAAAACGCTTTTCCCAGTAGGCGAGCGTGCCTTCCGGCACCGAGTAGACCGTGGTACCGACTTCGCCGACGCCATGCCGGCCCTTGCCGATGTCGGGGAACGGGAAATAGGTCATCACCGAACCGGGCGTCCCGGCCTCGTCGCCATAGTAGAGGTGGTAAACATCAGGCGCGTCGAAATTGACGGTCTTCTTGACCCGGCGCTGGCCGAGCTTTTTGGTGAAGAACTCATTGTTCTGGCGGGCATTCCTTGCCATCGATGTGACGTGATGCAGGCCTTTGATCTGGTCGAGCATTGTCTTTGCTCCTTCCCTTGGTGCTTGTGCGGCCCTCGCCGCTGTCCACGCCAATATGAGGACGCGAGCGCTCTAGGCAAAGGCGGCAAACACAGAATGGACTGTGCTACAAAAATGAACAATAGAAAGCGGTTTGTTCACCAATCGCCTCGCATGACAGGCTTGCGCCAGCCCCAGAATTCGGTTCCATGAGGGGCGTTCGACCATCCCAGGACAAGGGTATCGCGTGTGACTGGAAAAGCCAGGCGACCTAACATTTTGCTGATCACATGCGACCAGTGGCGCGGTGATTGTCTGTCGTCCGCGGGCCATCCGGTTGTGAAGACGCCGAATGCCGACGCGCTGGCCGCGGAGGGTGTGCTGTTCAAGCGGCATTATGGCGCTGCGGCGCCCTGCTCGCCGGCCCGGGCCTGCCTCTACACCGGCCTCTACCAGATGAACAACCGCGTCTGCCGCAATGGCACACCGCTCGATGCCCGTCACGGCAACATCGCGCTGCACGCGCGCGGCCTGGGCTATGATCCGACGCTGTTTGGCTACACCGACGTCTCGCTCGACCCGCGCCTGCTGGCGCCGGGCGACCCACGGCTGCAAAGCTATGAGGGCGTGCTGCCGGGCTTTACGGTGCGCCAGTTGCTGCCCGAACATCAGAAACAGTGGTTGTCCTGGCTGAAGCTGCGGGGTATCGATGTCAGCGCCGGATCTCCAGATATTCATCGCCCGGTGAACGATGGCGGCGCGGCCGGTGCCGTCAGCTACTCCCCACCCATTTATTCCAGGGACGAAACGCCCACTGCCTTCCTGACCAGCGAATTCACTCGCTGGCTCGGCGAGCAGGAGCAGGACGCACCGTGGTTCGCGCATCTGTCCTTCATCAGCCCGCACCCGCCTTTCATCGTCCCGGCGCCATACAACACCCTCTATGATCCGGCTGACGGCCCCGCGTTCCACCGTGCGGCAAGCTGGCAGGAAGAGGCGCAAAGCCATCCTTACCTCGCCTATGACATCGGCCAGCAGAAGCAGGCCAAATTCCGTCCCGACGCCAGGGGCAAGGTGCACGACTGGAGCGATGACGACTTCCGCCGCATCCGGGCGATCTATTACGGCATGATCTCCGAGGTCGACGCGCAGCTCGGCCGCGTCTGGCAAGCGGTCAAGGCCGCGGGCGCATGGGACGACACCATCATCGTGCTGACGTCAGATCACGCCGAGATGATGGGCGACCATTTCATGCTGGGCAAGGGCGGCTACTTCGACGGCAGCTACCACATTCCGCTGATCATCCGCGACCCGCGCCACGGCCAGGCGGCCGGCGACAGCGTCGATCGCTTCACCGAGGCGGTGGACATTGTGCCGACGCTACTCGACCTGCTCGGCGGCGATGCCGCGCCACACCTCGACGGCACCTCGCTGAAGCCGTTCCTGAGCGGAGGGAGCCCTGCAGACTGGCGCGATGCCGCCCATTGGGAGTTCGATTTCCGCTCGATTGCCGAAGGCGAGGCCGAACGCCATTTCGGCATCAACTCACGCCAATGCAACCTCGCCGTCATCCGCACGGAAAAACTCAAATATGTGCATTTCAGCGGCGGCTTGCCTCCACTGCTGTTCGACCTGGAAACAGATCCGGGTGAATTGAACAACCTGGCCAAGCACCCGGCTTATCTGGGCGTGCGGCTGGAGTTCGCCGAGCGGCTTCTCGCCTGGCGGGCTGAGCATCTTGACCAGTCGCTGGCGCTGGCTGAACTGACGGAGCACGGCGTTGTCGGCCACGTCGCCAGGGCCGCAAGCGAATAAGGCAGTAGGGGAACACCGAACCGGTACTACGACGGGCCGACCCTACTGCCTACTGCCTACTGCCTACTGCCTACTGCCTACTGCCTACTGCCTACTTCACAATCAAGCGCTGCTGATCCCGCTTCTCGGCATAACTGCCCTTTTCATAGGCGGTTTGAGCCTCGAGCTGTTCCTTGGTGAAGGTCGTGTACAGGTACTTCTTGCCGTCCTTGTCGGTCATGAATTTGAGATTATCCATGCCAACTGCGACCTCCTTATCGCCGATGCCGAGGAAGCCGCCGACATCGACGATCACCGCGTCCGTCTTGTTGTCGGGCGCGAGCACGACATCGCCGATTTCGCCGACCTTGGCGTCGTTGGCGCCGTAGACAATGGTGCCCTTCAGATCGTCGGCACGGATCTCGCCAACCGGCATTTCCGTCAGCGTCGACTTGTCGATAGCTGCCGTCTGCGTCTGGTCGGGAGCCGAGGCATCAGGGGTCGTCGCTGCGGGAGCCTCGGTCGTCTTGTCTGCGACAGCAGGAGCCGTCGCATCGGACGGCACAGCGGTCGGGACGGTTGCAGCGGGCTCATTGGATGCCGTTGTCGCGGGTACCGCATCATAGGCCTTGCGGTTGAAATCCGGCTGCGTCTGCAATTCTTCCTTGGTGGTCTGGGCCACCAGCCAGCGGTCGCCATTCTTCTCGGCCCATTGCGCCTTGGAGAAATCATAGGCGACATTCTTGGCACCTAGGCCAAGGAAACCACCGACCCCGATGACCAGCGACTCGGCCTTGCCTTCCTTGGTCAGAACGATGTCGTTGACGCTGCCGATGTTCTGCGCGTCATCGCCGGTGCCGTTGTAGACGGTTTCGCCGATTATGTTGGTGGCGAGATTGCCGTCGGCGCGCTTCACGGGTTCCGCCGGAGCGGCGTTTAGATCGACAGGCTTCTGCGCCGTATCCGTCGTCGCGGGTGCCGTCGGAGCTGCTGCGTCGGTCGATGCTGCAGGGGCTGGAGCCGGGCCATAAGGCTTACTGTCGAACTCCGGATGCGCCGTCAGCTCGTCCTTGGTCGTCAGGGCGATCAGCCAGCGGTCGCCGTTCTTCTCGGCCCATTTCAGCTTGTCATAGTCGAAAGCGACGTTCTTCGCTCCGACGCCCAGGAAGCCACCGACGCCGATGACCACTGATTTCGCCTGGCCATCCTTGTCGAAGACCACGTCGCTGACCTTGCCGATGTTCTCGGCATCACCGCCAGTGCCGTTGTAGACGGACTCACCGATAATGTTGGTGACAATGCTGCCCTCGGCGCGTGTTACCGGAGCTGCGGCGGGCTCCTGCACGACAGGGGCATCGGCAGGTGCTGGGGTTGTCGCGCTCTGTGCATAAGCGCCAGTTGCGATCAGTGTTGCGAGTGCGGTCGTGGCTAAAAGATTGCGGATCATGATAGTCTCTCCTCGTGCGTGATCTCATGCACGCCGCGCCCGGTTGAACCGTCGCTGGGGAGATCGGACGCGGCATCTACATGTTCACAACGTCGCGACCATGCTGTTGTTCCGACAAAAGCGCGCGGAGTCCGTGGCAATCAACAAGCGTCTCCGCCGCAGCCGTAAGACCGATCGCGGGTTTCGCCGCACACGGAACCTTTCCGGTCTCGCCGCGTTGCAGCCTGCGGCTGGGTTCGTCCCGGTCCGACCATGGTCGAATAACGGAGTGGGGTATGAAATTCGCAGCGGTGCTGAACCGGGACGGCGGCACCTTGCGGACCACTGATCTTGCAGCTTTCTCCGAAAGGATGCGTCAGGCGCTGGAGACTGCAGGTCACTCTCTCAGCATCGAGATTGTTGCCGGCAAGGATGTGGTGGAAACGCTCGACCGCGTAGCTTCACGCCGCTCCGTCGACGTCGTGCTGGCCGGTGGCGGCGACGGAACCATTTCCGCCGCGGCCGCCCGGCTGATGGGGACGAAGAAGACGCTTGCCATATTGCCGGCCGGCACCATGAACCTCTTCGCGCGCGGGCTGGGCATTCCGCAGTCCCTGGATGCCGCGCTGAAGTCCTTCACTGACGGCGAAATCATCGCGGTCGACATCGCGACGGCCAACGGCCGGCCGTTCGTTCACCAGTTCTCGATCGGCATGCATGCGAAGATGGTGCAACTGCGCCAGAAGATGGAGTTCGGTTCTCGCCTGGGAAAGATCCGTGCCTCGGCCAAGGCGGCTTGGGCGACGATCAACAATCCACCGGCGATGCACGTGACGCTTAGCATCGGCGAAGCCGAGATGGCGGCCCGCATTACCGGCATCGGCATCACCAACAATTTGTTCGGCGAAGGCCACTTGCCGTACGCCGATAACCCGGCGGGCGGCGTGCTTGGCGTCTATGTCACGGTGGCGCAGCAGCGCGCCGAACTGGTCAAGTTCTTCTTCAACATGGCGCGCGGCAAATGGCGCGACAACGAACATGTCGAAATCCATCAGGCACGTAGGACGGTCCTGAAAATCCATTCTGGGAGCAGCAAGTTCCGCGCCGTCATGGACGGCGAACTGGTCAGGCTTGAGCGTGCAACAACGATCGAAATCCAGCCAGGCGCGCTCAATGTCCTGGTGCCGGCCAGCGTCGCCGAGGCAAAGGCTGCTTGATGCGATTCGAACCCATTGCAGCCGACAAGCTAGCCGCCGGGAGCGCTGCCCTGCTGGGTCGTGTCCTTCTTGATCAATTCGCCATAAATCTCGGCAGCACCCCAAGCGACAAAGGCCAGCAGCAGCGCAGCGATCAGAATGCGCAGGCCATGCCGGCCCCACCCCCCCTGACGGGCTTTGTCCTCAGGAATGATCTTGATCATGGTCGGCCCTCGGATCGTTTTGCGCCAGCTGGTGCGTCGGGCAAAACAACATGGTCGGGTAACGGTTCGTCGCTAGGATGGTTCCGGCCGGCCGGCTGGTTCTGGACAGACAGACCGGCGAAGCGACTACGAAGACGGGGCAACGGGGACCTGGGTGAATAATAAGGCGGAAAGAGTGCCGGATCTGCCGGCTGACGTTGCGCGGGCGGTTAGCGCCGAAGACCGGCTGGCCGTGCTGCATGGGCTGGAGATGCTGGATACGGCGGCAGACCCGGATTTCGACCGCATCAGCAGCCTTGCCGCAGCGGTGATGCAGGTGCCAATCGCCCTGGTCACGCTCGTCGACCACGAGCGGCAGTGGTTCAAATCCTGCTTCGGGCTGGACGAGACCGAAACCGCGACCGACATCTCCTTTTGCGCTCATGCGATTGCCGCCGGCGACGAGCCGATGGTGGTGGCGGATGCAACGACGGACCCTCGTTTCAAGGCCAACCCGCTGGTCACCGGCAAGCATCATGTCCGCTTCTATGCCGGCGCGCCGATGGTCGTGGCAGGTGCCCGCATCGGCACGCTCTGCGTGCTCGACCGCAAGCCGCATGCCTTTCCATCCCGCACCGAGCTCGACCAGTTGAAGGCGCTCGCCGGCCTTGCCGCCAGCCTGTTTACCTTGAAGGACGCGACCCGCAGCGGCGCCATCGCCGAGGCAGCACTGGTGCGTGAGGAAAAACGACGCGCCATCGCGCTCGATGCGGCGTCGCTCGCCAGCTGGGCGTGGGACATCCGCACCGACATCATCGAATGCGACACCTTGCTGGCGGAGCTGTTCAACCTGCCGCGCTCGAACCGGCTGCGGGCGCGCGACATCCTCACCGCCATCGATCCGCGCGACGTCTACCAGACCGAAACCCGCTTTCGCGACGCCTTGACCGGCAGCGACGACTATTTCGGCGAATACCGGGTGAAGGGCTTTCATCCGCCGCGCTGGCTCGCCACGCGCGGCCGTGTCATCGAGCGTGACGGCGACGGCAAGCCGACGCTGATCTTCGGCGTCAACTACGACATCTCAGAGCGCAAGCTAGGCGACGAGCGGCAACGGCTGCTGCTGCGTGAGCTCAACCATCGCGTCAAGAATACGCTGGCGACCGTCCAGGCGCTGGCGACGCAGACCGTGCGCCATGCCCGCCAGCCGAGCCAGTTCCTCGAGGCCTTCGGCGCGCGGCTTCAGGCCTTGGGCATCGCCCACAATCTGTTGTCGGACCGCGAGTGGCGCGGCATCGGCATCCGCGAACTCGTCCAGATTGAGGTCAGGCCATTCGAAACGGCCGAGCAGCCGCGCATGACGATCTCCGGCGGCGACTTGCTGCTGTCGCCCGACCAGGCCGTCGGGCTTGGCCTGATCCTGCATGAACTGGGCAGCAATGCACTGCAATATGGATCGCTGTCGGTGGTATCAGGCAAGGTTGATCTCGGCTGGAAGACGCAAGGCAGGAAGGGTGTCCGGCGCCTTGTGCTGACCTGGCGCGAAAGCGGCGGCCCGCAGGTCACCCCGCCGGAACGGCACGGCTTCGGCTCGATCCTCATCCGCCGCAGCCTTGCCAAGGTCATTTCAAGCGAAGTAACCCATGAGTTCCGGCCGGAAGGGGTGTTTGCCGAAATATCGATGCCGCTGGAAGATCTGTCAAAGTAGTAGACCAGGAAACACAGCTCTATTCCCGGTCGCTCTCATCCGGATCGTCAGATTTCACATTCTCGCGGTAGATCGCGTAAGCCGCGAGCGCTAAGGCCGGACCCAGAATGACGCCGAGACCGCCTTTTCCCTTGAGCAGCGTCGGCAGCACGGCGAGTGCGGCGGTGATGCCGATCGCCTTCATGTCGGCATTGCGGCGTTGCGCCCGACGCCGGGCGCGCGAGCCTGCGGATATCTGGTAAATCAGCAGGATCAGCCCGGCAAGCACCAGGAACCCGGCGCCAAAGCCCAGTGCGGCGGCAAGCGACCCGTAGCGCATCGCCGCCCAGATATAGGCTGCCCCGACCAGAAAGCCGAGACCACAAAGCGCTGCCGACAGGGCGAGCCCATAAACGATTGCCGCCGTGCGCGCCCGGCGCATGGCGGCAACGGTTTCGCCCGAGGCGAGACCTGAAAGCAGGGATGCGAGCATTCCCATCTGCGAACCGACTAGCGACGTGCGATGAGCGCGAAGAGGAAGCCGACGCCGGCAGCGATCGCCAATGACGTCACCGGCTTTTCACGCACGCTTGCCATCATCTGCGCTTCGATGTCCTTGGCGTTGCTGCGCAGACTGTCAAAGGCTGCTTCGCCCTGCGCGCGCAGCTGCTCGACCCCTTCCGTGGCCGCGCGACGGGCAGTGCCATAGCCATGCTCGCCGGTCTTGGCCAATTGCTTGGTGAGCTTGTCGATGTCGGCCTTCAATTGCCTGATGTCGGCTTCCAGGTCCGCATTCGCGCGGGCGTCGTTTGCGGTCTTTCCTGCGGCAGTTGCCATGGCTTAACTCCTTGTGATTGCTCGATTTCAAACGCGCCGTGCGCCTCAAGGTTCCAGCATTGGGGGACAAAGTAGCCGAAAACGCATCCGCGCGCACCCGATCCGACGGCTCTGGCAAAAGGCGCTTCGTCAGATCAGCGGCCGGCGCGCCTCGCCCAGCCCTTCCCATCCAGCGAGCCGCTTGAGCCCTTCAATGTCGGTGACCTCGCAACCGCCGTCGCGCCAGACGATCAGCTTGCGATCCATCAGCTTGCGGATCGTCTTGTTTGTATGAACCAGCGACAGGCCGAGGGTGTCGGCGATGTGTTGTTGGGTGATCGGTATCTGGATGGACTGCTTGCCGTTCAGCCCGACGACCTTGGCCCGGCTGGCGATGAAGGCGATAAGATAGGCGGCGCGCTCGATCGCGCTGCGACGCCCGAGGCTGAGCAGATTTTCATCCAGCATGCGCTCTTCGCGCGAGGCGATCCAGGTGATGTCGTAGGCCAGCCCTGGATGATTGCGGTAGAGCTCGTGCAGATACTCACGCTCGAAAACGCACAGTAGCATCGGCGACAGGGCCTCTACGGAATGCTGCATCTCGCCCATCACACTGCCCTGCAGGCCGATCAGATCGCCGGGCATGAGATAGTTGAGGATCTGTCGGCGACCGTCTCGCAACAGCTTGTAACGGAATGCCCAGCCGGAGAGAACGGTGTAGAGATGGGCGCTGTGGCTACCCTCGACCAGCACGGTAGCCCCCTTGTCGACGGCGAGTTCGCCCTTCTTGAATGTACTGATGAAGGCCAGCTCCTGTTTTTCGAAGTCGCGAAAAATCGGCAACGGCCGCAACGGGCAGTTCTCGCAAGGATATTGGCGGCTGGAGAAGGGGCGACTGTTCTGGGCTGACATTTCGACCCCTCTTCGAAAGCCCGCTCTTTGGAGGAGCTGCGTTTCAACGCGTTGCAAGGATTGAGGTTCCGCCACTGCCCACATGTCTTTTTTAAATGACAGCACGCCAATTAGCGATCATGACTCCATACGTTTCAAGGAGTCCTTGCCTGTGCCCACATTGCTTGACGGATTGCGGATTCTCGTCCTGGAGGACGAATTTCTCATCGCCATGGATGTCGAGCAGCTTTGCCGTGACCACGGCGCCGGCGAGGTGGTCATCGCCCGCGATCTGACCGAGGTCGATGGCCGGGAAGTCGCCACGCAATTCGACGCGGCCATTGTCGACCTCATGCTGGGAGGCACCTCGACACTCGATTTCGCCTCGGGGCTGCGCGCGGCAGGCGTACCTTTCGTGTTTGCGTCGGGCTATTCGGATGCCGATGAAATCAAGGCATCCTTTCCGGGCGTCAGGCTGGTCGGCAAACCCTATTCGGGTGAAGACCTCGTGCAAGCGGTGGCGGCAGCCTGCGGACGCGCTTCTCCCGGTTGAGCGCGATCCCGATCATTGCGGATGGCGCCTGGCGATTGCAGGTCAGCTGGCCGGCGAGCCCGTTACCTGGGTCGAAATCGCATCCGGACCATACTCGTCTTCGCCTGATATTTTCAGGATCTCCTGCAAGCGTGTGCGGGCTCGGCTGACGCGGCTCTTGATCGTCCCGACCGCGCAACCGCAAATCTCGGCGGCCTCCTCGTAGGAAAAACCCGACGCACCGATGAGGATGATGGCTTCGCGCTGGTCCTCCGGCAATTGCTCCAGCGCCCCGCGAAAATCCTTCAGGTCGAGCTGGCCATGCTGAGCCGGATGAACGGCAAGCCTGGCCGTCATGATGCCGTCGCTATCTTGCACTTCACGTCCACGCTTGCGCATCTGCGAATAGAATTCATTGCGCAGGATGGTGAAAAGCCACGCCTTGAGATTGGTGCCAGGCTGGAAGCTTTCATGCTTGTCCCACGCCTTGACCAGCGTTTCCTGGACGAGGTCGTCGGCCTTGTCGGCATTTTGCGTCAGCGATACCGCAAAGGCGCGCAGGCTTGGGATCGCCCCAAGCAGATCGGTCTTGAAGCCTTGGGAGACCGCTGCCATGCCTCAGTCCTTCTTCTGTGTGGGTTCGGCCTGTTCCAGCTGGCTAAGCAACTGGGAAAAGCGATCCGGCACATCGTCGGAGACCAGCTCGTCGTAATATTGTTTGAGTTTGCGCCCGATTTCGGAGTTCGGCCCAAGGGCGTCACCGGCACCATTCCGGCGCCTGCTCTCGGCGCCAGCCAGAATATCTTTCGTCATATCCTTCATTCTGCCCTTGTATTCCCAGCGCCCAAGCCGCTCACAATATTACTCGACACAACGCAAGCGACACCCTCGTCTGGTTGCCCATCCCGACTTCAAACGCAGTCCCGACGCATTAGTTCCATCGAGGCCGGAACTTTTTCTCAAGATCGGCGTTGTTTGACCGGGCTTGCAATCAGCTTGACCTGCAATCTATGCAATCACGTCATTCTGAGGGAGACGTCTTATCATGAGTTTATCCGCCACCATCGCACCAAACCTGCCATTCCTGCGCCGCTTCTCGCGGGCCGTTTCCGGATCGCAGGAGAGTGGCGATGCGCTGGTCGCCGCAATGCTCGAAGCCATCATCGCCGATGTCGAGATCTTTCCCGAGGCATCGACCGACCGCATCGCGCTGTACAAGGTTTTTGCCAAGCTGTTCACATCGGTGGCGATCCGCGTCCCACAGGAGCACGCGCAATCGGCATGGGAACAGCGCGCCGCGGCCAATCTGAATGCAATTGCGCCGCGCCCGCGCCAGGCCTTCCTGCTCGTTGCCGTCGAAGGCTTCAGCGAGGACGAGGCGGCCGAAATTCTCGACGTCGGCGACCAGGAGTTTTCCGAGTTGCTTGCCCAGGCAAGCAACGAGATATCCCGTCAGGTGGCAACCGACGTGCTGATCATCGAGGATGAACCGCTGATCGCCATGGATATAGAAGAAATGGTCGAGAGCCTCGGGCACCGCGTCGTCGGAACGGCGCGCACCCATGCTGAGGCGGTGATGATGTTCGGCAAGACACGGCCGAAAATGGTGCTCGCCGACATCCAGCTTGCCGACGGCAGTTCGGGCATTGAGGCCGTGAACGAGATCCTGTCGTCGACATCGGTGCCGGTCATCTTCATCACCGCCTTTCCCGAGCGTCTGTTGACTGGCGAGCGTCCCGAGCCGGCCTTCCTGGTTACCAAGCCGTTCAATCCCGACATGGTCAAGGCGCTGATCAGCCAGGCGCTGTTCTTCGACCGTCAGGCCAAAGCCGCGGCATAGGCTCGCAGTACGTCCTGACAGCACGACACGATATTGAAGGCCGCTCGATGCGATGCATCGGGCGGCCTTTTGGCAAAGCGGAACCGTCGTCAGCGAAATTCATGCGCCCTCCTGCTCCGAACGATTTGCAAGCATCGTCTTTTTCCGCAAAGGGTGGAACAAACCGCATCTACTCACGTTTTCATCGCACCATTCGAAGGAGATGGATCATGCTTTACTGGGCGCTCGTATTTCTCGTCGTGGCGATCATCGCCGGCGCGCTTGGTTTCGGCGGCATCGCCGGTACGTCTGCCGGCATAGCGCAGATATTGTTTTTCATCTTTCTCGCTTTCCTGGTCATTTCGCTTCTTGCGGGCCTGTTCAAACGGGCATCGTGAGGACGAACGGCGACCGAACACTGGAAGCCGCACCCCTCAAACGGTTTCCAGCCACCGCCGGGCGGTATCCTGCAAAGGGCACCGTCCGGCGGACCGTTTTTGGCGGCTGATTTTCGGGAAACCTCTTTTGGGAACCCATTCAACAGTGAGCCGTTCAGCCTGAGTTGGGTGGACAGATTGGCCTATGCGTTCCAGAACCGGAGATAGGAAAGACGACGTGCAAAGCGATGAAGTCATCGCCCTGCATCCTGCCGAAAGCGGCATGCAGCTTGGACGGGCTCTTCTCCATGCGTTGCACAATGCCGGTATTTCTGTTCTCTATCAGGATCGCGAGATGAAAACCGTATGGGCGCGCAACATGCGCGCGCCCTGGGTTTCGGACACTGCCGACGGCAACGGCATACTGCCGGCGGCGCAGGCCGATCGCATTGGCGAAGCCAAGCGCGACGTCATCGCATCCGGCAACCCGCAACGTCTCGAGATCAGCGTTCCCGTCGAGGATGGCATCCGTTGGTTTTACGTCTGGATCGATGCCGACCATGGCGATGGCGGCACGGTGCAAGGCGTCGTCACCACGATGGTCGAAACGACCGAGCAGAAACGTCGTGAGCAGACCCTGACGACGCTGTTGCGCGAAGTCAGCCATCGCTCGAAAAACCTGCTGGCGATCATTCAAAGCATAGCCACCCAGACCGGGCGCTATTCCGACGGCATTGGTGATTTCCTGACACGCTTTCGCGGCCGGCTGCAATCGCTGGCTTCGTCTCAGGATCTCGTCACCTCTTCCAACTGGCGGGGTGCCGCACTTCGCGAACTGGTATCGGGCCAGGTTGGCCGCTACGGCGGGGATCCGGTGAGAAGCCTGCGCTTTCAGGGGGCAAACCCTTATCTCAATCCGAACGCTGCCCTGCATATCGGCCTTGCCATGCATGAACTCGCCGTCAACTCGGTGAGCTATGGCGCCCTGTCGCGGCCCGATGGATTCGTCGAGGTTACAGCCAACCTGACCGCCGACCACACTGGGACCTCCCTGTCTCTGACATGGGCCGAAGCGATCGGAGCCAATGATAACAGGCGTAGCGAGAAGCGCTTTGGCAGTGTCACACTCGAACGGGTCGTGCCGGCATCGCTGAATGGTAAGGCGACGCTTGAAATCGCGGCTGGTCGCCTAGAATACCGCCTTGTCGTTCCGCACGGCAATTTCGAGACGGACTGAGCGACCCGCATCTACGCCAGTTTCTTAACCGGCGGTTCACCATAAAAGCCGATGCTGTGTTTCCCAAATACCGCCGGAACCTGTTGCATCTTCGGACATTTCCGCAGCAGGACTTGCAGCATGGTGCGGGAGGAATGCCTTGACGGTAGCCGGCATGAACAGACTGGAACAGGCCGCTCGGATGTCCATGGGCGAGTTTGAAGACTCCGAGGCATCCGCGCCACCGCTGCCTCCTGTTCCTCACGCTTCGTTGCACCTTGTCGCTCTGGGTCTGGCCGCGGCTATCGTCGCGGTCGTCCTCTTCCAACTGGCTTACTGACGTCCGCGCCACCTGCGGCCTTGGTCGATCCCATGTTAATTCGCCGGTAGGTCTCGCAGCGCAGGAACTTTGCGGAATGTGGACCGTTACCGTGGCGAGAGGACATTATCGTCATGGAACACATTGCTGCATTGCTGCTGGTCATCGGCTGCTCGAACACGATGGCCGATTGCCGTGAGTTGCAGATCCCTGTCAGCGTTTTCGAAACCGCCGACCAATGTGTCGCCGAACGCCCGTTCGCCATGGGCGACGTTGAAGGACAGGCTCAGCACATCGTCGCCAAATGCCTTGCGGTCGACCCGGCGCTCGAAGACGACTACGATCAGGTGGTGTGGAAGGTCGGCCGGGACGGTAGTCTCGACGCATCCTTGGAGATTTCGAATATCGTGGTTGCGTCGAACTTGACGCGCCCCGAAAAAGACTATCTTAGCCAACAATAAATTCAGGCGGGCAAAGGGCGCCATTTCATGCTAAATCGCGGTCGGAGCTTATTTAAAGTGAGGACAAAAAGTGAGGAGTGACTCTATGCGGAAGATACTTATCGCCATGGTTGCTGTGGTCGCGGTCAGTGGCTGCACCTCGACCGAACAGGACGTGGTTGGCGGCGGCCTGATCGGCGCCGGTGTCGGCGGTCTGGTCGGTGGCGGCAAGGGCGCGCTGATCGGCGCCGCAGTCGGTGCCGGTTCCGGCCTGCTGGTGCGCAACCTGCGCAATGGCTATTGCCAGTATCGCGATCATCGCGGCCGGATCTATACGGCGCGCTGCAACTAGTTCGAGCGATAATCGAAACGTCGATCCGGAGACCGGTCCGCCGGTCTCCGGATTTTCGATGTTTGATGCTGGCCGCCTGACGATCGCCGTCAGTTTGCCAGAGGGATTCTGATTTCCACATTCAGCCCATTGGCCCGGAAATCACGCTTGATCGTGCCGCGCAATTCGCGCGTGACGTTGAGATCGATCAGCTTGGTGCCGAATCCGGTCTTGGCGGGCGCTTCGAGTTTCTTCTGTCCGGTTTCGCGCCAGTTGAGAGCCAGCGTCCTGTCGCGCCCACGCCCTTCCAGCGACCAGTCCACCTTCAGAGACCAATCTCCCTTGAGCGAATCGCCGGGTTCGCAGTATTTCAGCGCATTCGTCGCCAGCTCGTGGAATGTCAGGCCGAGCGCTTGCGTCGTGGTTTCGTCGAGCAGCACTTGTGGTCCCGACAACAGCCCTTCGGGCAACTCCTTGCCGAACACCTGACCCAACTCGATGCGCAGGAGATCGCCAAGATCGGCCTTCTGCCACCGCGAGCGTGTCAGCATGTCCTGGGACGCCGCCATCGCCTGCAGCCTGGCCGAGAAAGATTCGGAAAACTCATTGACGTCGGTGGCACGCGATGCCGTCTGGCGTGCGATCGCCAGAACCCTGGTGATCGAATTCTTGATGCGGTGCTTCATCTCCTGCAGCATCAGGTCTTTTTCGAGCAGGCTCTTTTCCGTCGTTTCGTGCAAGCGCGACGCCGCCTCATAGGCCCGCTCCTGATACCGCGTCACCAGCGCGATGGCGCCCGCCAGCAACAGGCCGAATAGCCCCAGCATCACCGGAACGGCGCGCGACGACGGCTGCGAGAAGGCGCTCGTCGGCCGGAACAGGACAGTCCATGGCCGGCCGGCCACCATGATCTTGCGCGCGACCAGCAGTCTGTCCCCGAAGGTCGAAGCCGGGGGCGTCTCCGACCGGAACAACAGATTATCGCCATTCACCGCACCGTCGCCGTCGTAGATTTCGGTGTTGACCGGCAGCAGCGGCGACCGGCTGAGCGCGGTCTGGAAAAGGTCGCGAGCCCGAAAGGCCGCATAGAGAAAACCGGCCGTGGAGGATCTGGACGCATTGATGACGTCGGGTGCGGTTTCAATATTGAGCCGCACGAAGACGAGGAAGCCGGTGAACGTCTGCGCGGCACCGGTGTCCTGGCCCAGCTGCACCAGCCCGCTGGCGTGCTGGTCGTCGTCCGACATTGCCTTTTCGATCGCCGCCCGCCGCACCGGTTCGCTGAACATGTCGTAGCCGATGCAGCTCTGGTTGGACGGGTCTAGCGGCTCGAACAGCACGATGGGCGCGCGCCAGGGCTGCGTGGTGTCAGGAAAGATTGGATGGTTGACGCCATGGTCGTGCAGCATATCGCGCTCGACCGCCGCCTCGTCTCCGGTCTTCGCAAGCCTGAGATAGCCGATACCGCGCAAGCCGGCAAAATTGTTGTCGACATCGAGCGCTTTGAAGAACGCCTTGAACTCGTTGCCGGAAATATCGCCGTTGCGGGCGTCGAACAGGGCTCGCATCGAGCGCAGCAGCGACAAGTGCAGGTCGATGCGGCTCTCGATCCGGTTGAGCGCGTCGTCGGCCGTCGCATCGAACTTGATGCGGGCGGCCTCCTGCGTCGCAAAATAGGCGAACCCGGCCATCGTCATGCTGATCAGCGCAACGGCAATGAACGCGACGATTGGAAAAAGCTTCTTCAACGGATGATGCGGTCCCTGAGCATGTCGGGCCTTTATGAGCAACTCGCCGTGCCAACACAATGGCAAGGCCAAGCCATCCTGACGGCTGGCATATCACATGGGCGGCAACCAGCGATCCTGCACCCTGTTTGGCCAAGAGGGGCGGCGTCAGCCGGAAGGCTTCAGGCAGCGATCTTCAGCGCGCCTGGTCCGGGAATGGCGCCGGGCGGGCATTTGCCCAGAATGATCATGCCGAGCACTTCGTCCTGGGTCACGTCGGTGGTGCGCGCGGTGCCGACGACCTGGCCGTTCTTCATGACGCAGACCCGGTCGGCAAGCTCGAACACATCGTGGATATCGTGGCTGATCAGGAAGATGCCGATGCCGTCGGACTTTAGCTGCTTGACCAGTTCGCCGACCTGCGCCGTTTCCTGCGGGCCAAGCGCTGCCGTCGGCTCGTCCATGATCAGGATGCGTGCGTTGAACAGGATCGCGCGCGCGATCGCCACCGATTGCCGCTGTCCGCCCGACAGCTTGATCACCGGCTCCTTGAAGCGCTGGAAGCGGGGATTGAGCCGGCCCATAACCTTGCGCGCCTCAGCCTCCATGGCGACGTCGTCGAGCGTGCCCCAGGCGGTCATCAGCTCACGGCCGAGGAACAGATTGGCGGCGGCATCGACATTGTCGGCCAATGCCAGCGTCTGGTAGATCGTCTCGATCCCGTATTTCTTGGCGTCGCGCGGGTTGGAGATCGATGCCTCCTCGCCATTGACGAAGATCTGGCCCGAGTCGCGCTTGTAGGCGCCGGACAGGATCTTGATCAGCGTCGACTTGCCGGCGCCGTTATGGCCGAGCAGCGCCACGACCTCGCCGGGGAAAAGATCGATCGAGGCGTCGTCGACGGCGCGAATGCCGCCAAACGCGATCGAGATGTTGCGCATATCGATCAGTGCGGTGGCTGCAGGAGCAATCTTGTCTGTCATGGCCATGCCTCCTAGACGCGCTTGCGATAGACGGTGTCGAGCCAGACGGCGACAACCAGCACGGCGCCGACGACGATGCTCTGCAGCGGCGAATCGACGCCGAGCAGCACCATGCCGGACTGCAGCGACTGCATCAGCAGCGCGCCGAGCATGGCGCCGATGATCGTTCCCGAGCCGCCGGCGAGCGACGTGCCGCCAATGACGGCGGCTGCAATGACCAGCAGCTCGTCCAGCGTTCCAAGCACGTTGGTCGCCGAATTCTGCCGGGCCGAGGAGATCGCGGCGGCGATCGTGGCCAACACGCCCATGATCATGAACACCTTCATGGTGACCCAGCGCGTGTTGATGCCGGCGAGATTGGCAGCCTCCGGATTGCCGCCGATGGCAAAGACATAGCGGCCGAACCGGGTGCGGTTTGTGATGAAGGTCATGACCAGCCCGACGGCGATCGCCATCAGCACGGGTATGGCGATGCCATGGGCGATGAACAGGCCGCCTTCGGGAACGGTGATGTTGTTGGCGGCCGCATACCTGTTCACGATGCCGATCGGCCAGGGATAGGAATTGGCGAGCCAGACCGCGCCAATGATGACGGCGCAGGTGACGACGCCGAGCAGCGCTTCGGCCCAGATCGGACGTAGCGGAAACCGGAAACGCTTGCGCTGCACTCGACCGTTGAACAGTGCAGACACCACGGCAAGACAGGCGACGATCCCGACGACCCAGCTCCAGGTCGCGCCGATCGAGCCCGCCGGCCCGCCGCCCATGAGCTGAAAGGTGGCGTCAAGCGGCGCCACCGTCTGGCCGCTCGTGACCCACCAGGCGGCACCGCGCCAGACCAGCAGGCCGCCCAGCGTCACGATAAAGGCGGGCACTTCGAGATAGGCGATGACGAAGCCTTGAAAGGCTCCGATCAGCAGGCCGAGCGCCAGGCCGATGACCAATGCCAGGACCCAGATCCACGGATTGCCGAGTTCGAGCCCGACAAACCGCACCAGGAAATGCACCTGGGCAAAGCCCATCACCATGCCGATCAGGCCCTCGGCGGAACCGACGGACAGGTCGATGTTGCGCATGACGATGACCAGCACCATGCCGCAGGCCATAATGGCGACCGCCGATGTCTGCACCGACAGGTTCCACAGATTGCGCGGCGTGAGAAAGGTGCGGCTGTCGAAATCGAAAGGATTGACGCCGAGGCGCAGGCTGGAAATGACATGTAGCCCGATCCAGATGATCAGCAGGGCGCCGATCATCCCGAGCATGCGGGTATCGATCTCGGTCGCCTTCAGGAACCGGGCGACCGCGCCGAGCTCCGAGGCACGCGCTGTGTCGGCCTGCGGGTTGGACGTCGTGTCGGTCATGATTTCCTCCCACCGGCTGGCCGTCTGACGCGGATGCCGGACCCAGCCTAGAAGCTATCTGCGTGATGCGGAAACACAAATCTATTTGAGAAAACGCCGCGGCTTTTGGGCCGCGGCGTTCAGATATTTCGAAGTGATCCAGATCAGTTGCAGGCCGCGACGCTGCCGGCGGCGACGCCCGCGCAGACTTCGTCCTTCTTGATCCAGCCGGCGTCGATGACGACGTTGAGATTATCCTTGGTGATGGCAACCGGGGTCAGGAACAGCGACTTGACGGTGTTGCCGCCCGGCGTCGTGAAGTCCTTGGCGCCGGCAATGTCGCTCGTCTTCTTGCCATCGGCGAGCTGTGAGGCGATCTCGGCGGCGTTCTTGCCGAGTTCGCGCGCGTCCTTCCACACCGACACGGTCTGTGTGCCGAGCGCGATGCGGTTCAGCGCGGCGTGGTCGCCGTCCTGACCCGAGACCGGCACGGTGCCGGCCAACCCTTGGGCCGTCAACGCCGCGACGACGCCGCCGGCGGTGCCGTCATTGGCCGCGACCACGGCATCGACCTTGTTGTCGTTGGCGGTGAGGAACTGTTCCATGTTCTTCTGGGCGTTGGCGGGCAGCCAGCCGTCCGTATAGGCCTCGCCGACATTCTTGATCTTGCCGCTGTCGATGGCTTCCTTGAGCACTTCCATCGAGCCCGAGAACAGGAAGTCGGCATTCGGATCGGCACCCGAGCCCTTGATGAAGACATAGTTGCCTTCCGGCTTGACCTTGAACACTTCGCGGGCCTGCATGCGGCCGACTTCCTTATTATCGAAGGTCAGATAGAAGACGTCCTTGTTCTCGATCAGACGGTCATAGCCGACGACCGGAATGCCTTCGTCCAGCGCCTTCTGCACCGCCGGGCCGATGGCCGAGGCATCCTGCGCCAGGATGATCAGCGAGTTGGCGCCCTGCGAGATCAGGCTTTCGACATCGGTAAGCTGCTTGCCGGGATTGGACTGCGCATCGGCGGAGATGTACTTGTCGCCAGCTGCCTCGATCGCCGTCTTCATGGCAGCCTCGTCGGTCTTCCAGCGCTCTTCCTGGAAGTTGGACCACGAGACGCCGATGACCTTGTCCTTCGCCTGCGCGACCGACGCGAGCGTCAGCGACATGGCGACACCCGCCAGGATGGCGGCTGTGAATCTTTTCATAATATCCTCCCTGCGCCGCGTATGGCGCGACCAGACTGACCCTAAGGCCGGCACAGAGGCTCTATTTTTTCGAGCCTCGAAAAAATACTGGTCCAACACCCGAACGCTGTCAACATCGATTCTGATGGATTTTGATGTCCTTCCGAATTTTTTTCGAGCCTCGGAATAAATAAATGACAGGGCCGACCGCTTCTGCCAGTATTTGACCGCGTTGACGGCAGCGTTCCAGGAGCAGGAAAGAACCGCGGCGACCCGGAGGATGTGAAGAAACATGTCGGTCGGAATCCGCCACGACGATTTGCGCCGGCGCAACCGGGCGATGGTGATTGCGGCCGTGCGCCGCGCCGGACAGCCGTCCCGCACCGAGATCGCGGCGACCACGGGCCTCAGCCATTCGACCATCTCGGCGATCTCGTCCGACCTGATCGGTGAAGGCATCCTGACCGAAAGCAAGCCAAGCGAAGCCGGCTCACTCAGACGCGGTCGGCCGCAGGTCGGCCTCAGCCTCAATCCGGAAGCGGCGGCGGTGATGACCGTGGTGCTGTCGCTGAATTTCCTCTCCGTCGCCGTCATCGACTACGCCGGCCAGGTGATATCAGAGGAACAGCGCCGGCTGGACACGCAGACAATGTCGCGCGACGCGCTGATCGGCGAATGCGTCGGCATCGTGCGGCGCCGCCTCGAAGATCCCGATCTTGACGTCCGCAGCGTCGCCCGTATCGCGCTGGCGATCCAGGGCATCACCGATACCCATGCTCGCGCGATGCTTTGGTCGCCGATCACGCCGCACACCGACATCGCCTTCGCCGACATACTCGAAGACGAGTTCGGCATTCCCGCCACCGTGGAGAACGACTGCAACATGATGGCGATAGCGCTGCGCTGGCGCGATCCTGATCGCTACCGCGACGATTTCATCGCCATCCTCTTGTCGCACGGCATCGGCATGGGCCTGGTGCTGAAAGGCGAGCTGTTCACCGGCACCCATTCCTCGGGCGGCGAGTTCGGCCACATGATCCATCAGCCGAACGGCGCTCTGTGCCGCTGCGGACGGCGTGGCTGCGTCGAGGCCTATGCCGGCAACTACGCCATCTGGCGCAATGCAAGGCAGCTGGGCGAGGACGCAGAACCTGTCGCCGACGTCAGCGACGCCGACATGCGCGCCCTGGCGACCGCGGCCCGCGAAAAGGATGGCCCCGAGCGCGAGGCCTATCGCAAGGCTGGCGAAGCGCTCGGTTACGGCCTCGGCAGCCTGTTCGCGCTGATCGATCCGGCGCCCGTTGCCATGGTCGGCGTCAGCGCCGCCGCCTTCGACCTGATCGAGCCCGCATTGCGCGAGGCGATTGCCCAGACCGCCGGCGGCCAGCACTCGAAATCGATTTCCTTCGACACCGAGCCGAACGAACTGCCGCTGATCCGCGAAGGCTGCGCCATGCGCGCGCTGACCTTCGTCGACCAGGAGATTTTCGCGCCGGGCGCGCAGGCGAGAGGAAGCGTCGCAGGCAAAAACGTGGCGTGAATTCAGACGGGCGGGTTCAGTCCTCGCGGATCGCGTAACCTGCCCCGCGAATGGTGCGGATGACGTCGGGCATGCGGCCGTTGTTGACCGCCTTGCGCAGCCGGCCGACATGCACGTCGACCGTGCGCTCGTCGATGTAGATCGTCTCGCCCCAGACATTGTCGAGCAACTGGCTGCGCGAGAACACGCGGCCGGGATGGCGCATCATGAACTCGAGCAGGCGGAACTCGGTCGGCCCGAGTCGGATCTCGCTCTTCTTGCGATAGACCCGGTGCGATTCTCGATCGAGCACGATGTCGCCGACCTTCAGCACGCTGGACAGCACTTCCGGCTTGGCGCGGCGCAGCAGCGCCTTGACCCTGGCCATGAATTCCGGCGTCGAGAACGGCTTGACCAGATAGTCGTCGGCGCCGGTCGACAGGCCGCGTACGCGGTCGCTCTCCTCGCCGCGCGCAGTCAGCATGATGATCGGCAGCCGCTCGGTCTCGGGGCGCATTCTCAGCCGACGACAGAGTTCGATGCCGGAAACCGCCGGAACCATCCAGTCGAGCACGAGAAGGTCGGGAACGTTCTCCTGCAGCCGGATCTCGGCCTCGTCGCCGCGCGTCACCACCTCGACCTGGTAGCCTTCGGATTCGAGATTGTAGCGGAGCAGCACGCCTAGCGGCTCCTCGTCCTCCACCACCATGATGCGTGGCGCGATCATCGACTGGTCACCCCTGTCGTCATGCCGCCGGCGCGGACATCGCCGTTTCGTCCTGCTTCGGACGATTGGCGGGCAGTTGCGTACCGGTCAAAACATAATAGGCATTTTCGGCGATGTTGGTCACATGGTCGCCGATGCGCTCGAGGTTCTTGGCGCAGAACAGCAGATGCGTGCAGGCCGTGATGTTGCGCGGGTCTTCCATCATGTAGGTCAGGAGTTCGCGGAACACCGAAGTGTACTTGACGTCGATGCGTTCGTCGTCGGCACGCAGTTTCGCCAGGGCAGCGGCGTCGCGCGCCGCATATTCCTCGATCACGCCCTGCACCTGGATCAGCACCAGCTGCGCCATCCCGTCGATCGAATGCGACAGGTCGCGCGGCGTTACGCTGAGGCCGACGGTACCGACGCGCTTGGCGATGTTCTTGGCAAGGTCGCCGATGCGTTCGAGATCGCCGGCCATGCGGATCGAACCGACGACATGGCGCAGATCGTCGGCCATCGGCTGCCGCTTGGCGATCAACGTGATGGCGCGGTCGTCGAGCTCGCGCTGGCGCGCATCCATGATCGCATCGTCGGAGACGACGCGCTGTGCCAGGGCGTTGTCGGAATTCAAAAGCGCCTTGGTCGCACCGCCGACCATCGAGCCGGCGAGATCGCCCATGTCGCTGATGAGCCTGCTGATCTGACCGAGATCTTCGTCGAAAGAAGCGACTGTATGTTCGCCCATGATCTTATCCCTCGTATGCCTGAACTCAGCCAAAGCGGCCGGTGATGTAGTCCTGCGTGCGCTTCTCGCGGGGCGACGTGAAGATCTTCTCGGTGCGGTCGAACTCGACCAGTTCGCCCAGATACATGAAGGCTGTCTGCTTCGACACGCGCGCCGCCTGCTGCATGTTGTGGGTGACGATGACGATCGTGTAGTCGGCTTGCAACTCGTCGATCAGCTCCTCGATCTTGGCGGTCGACAGCGGATCGAGCGCCGACGCCGGCTCGTCGAGCAGGATGACTTCCGGCTTCACCGCCACGGTGCGGGCGATGCAGAGCCGCTGCTGCTGGCCACCGGAGAGGCTGAGGCCGCTGGCGCTGAGCTTGTCCTTGACCTCGGTCCAGAGTGCCGCGCGCTTCAGCGCCTGCTCGACACGGCCGTCCATCTCGGACTTGCTGAGCTTCTCGTAGAGCCTGATGCCGAAGGCGATGTTTTCATAGATCGACATCGGGAACGGCGTCGGCTTCTGGAACACCATGCCTATCTTGGTCCGCAGCAGGTTGAGATCCTGCGAGCGGTCGAGAACGTTCTGGCCGTCGAGCAGCACCTGACCCTCGGCGGTCTGGTTGGGATAGAGTTCGTAGATGCGGTTGAAGACGCGCAGCAGCGTCGACTTCCCGCAGCCCGAAGGCCCGATGAAGGCGGTGACGCTGCGCTCGGGCAAGGACAGCGTGATGTCCTTCAGCGCCTTGCTCTGGCCGTAGTAGAAGTTGAGGTTCTTCACCTCGATCTTGACCTTGGCTGCGGCCTCGGCGGCGATCGTCATGTCTGGAGACAACATCTGGCTCATTTGTCCTCTCTGCGTCCGGTCAGGCTGCGAGCAACGATGCTGAGCGCGAGAACCGTCAATGTGATGATGAGTGCACCGGTCCAGGCCAGTTGCTGCCATTCCTCGTAAGGGCTGAGCGCGAACTGGAAGATGGTGACAGGCAGGCTGGCCATCGGCGCGTTGAGATTGCTAGACCAGAATTGGTTGTTGAGCGCTGTGAAGAGCAGCGGTGCCGTCTCGCCGGAGATGCGGGCGATCGACAGCAATATGCCGGTGACGATACCGGAAAGAGCGGCGCGGTAAGCAACCGACTTGATGACCACCCAGCGCGGCGCGCCGATCGCGGTGCCGGCCTCGCGCAAGGCGTTCGGCACCAAATTGAGCATGTCCTCGGTGGTACGCACGACAACCGGGATGACCAGGATGGCAAGTGCGACGGAACCGGCAAGGGCCGAGAAATGCCCCATCGGCCGCACCAGCAGTTCGTAGACGAACAGGCCGATGATGATCGACGGCGCCGACAACAAGATGTCGTTGATGAAGCGCACGATCGTGGTGAGGCGTGAGAAGCGGCCATACTCGGCCATATAGGTCCCTGCCAGCACGCCGATCGGCGTGCCGACGATGACGGCGATGACCGTCATCACCACGCTGCCATAGATGGCGTTGAGCAGGCCACCGGCATCGCCGGGCGGCGGCGTCATTTCGGTGAACACCGACACCGAGAGGCCGGCGAGGCCCTTGTAGAGAAGCGCGCCGAGAATGAGCGCCAGCCAAGCAAGTCCGATGCCCGCCGCGACCAGACAAAGCGTCATCATCAAGGAATTCCTCGTCTTGCGACGGCGGTGAAGCGATGTGGCTGTCGACATCGGTCAGGCTCCGGTGCGGCGATCGATGCGCATCAGCATGTAGCGTGCGATGGCAAGGATCAGGAAGGTGATGACGAAAAGGATCAGGCCAAGAGCAATCAGCGATGACGTGTAAAGCTCGCCATCGGCCTCGGTGAATTCATTGGCGATGGTCGCCGAAATCGTCGTGCCGGGCGCGAACAGCGAGGCGCTGATGCGATGCGCGTTGCCGATGACGAAGGTCACCGCCATGGTCTCGCCAAGCGCCCTGCCCAATCCCAGCATGACACCGCCCATGATGCCGACGCGGGTGTAGGGAATGACGACGCGGCGCGTAACCTCCCAGGTTGTGCAGCCAATGCCGTAGGCGGACTCTTTCAGCACCGCCGGCACCGTGTCGAAGACGTCCTTGGTGATCGAGGTGATGAAGGGCAGCACCATGATGGCAAGGATCATCGACGATGTCAGCAGGCCGATGCCGTAGGGCGGGCCGGCAAACAGGCTCGACAATACCGGGACGTCATGGAAAAGGTTGATGAAGAAAGGCTGGATCGTGGTCTGCACGAAAGGAGCGAAGATGAACAGGCCCCATATGCCATAGATGATCGACGGGATGCCGGCCAGAAGTTCCACCGCGATGCCGATCGGCCGGCGCAGCGGCCGCGGGCACAGCTCGGTCAGGAATATCGCAATGCCGATGCCGATCGGCACCGCAATCAGGATGGATATGGCTGCGGTGACGACAGTACCGTAGATCGGCGCCAGCGCGCCAAACTTCTCGGTAACCGGATTCCAGCTCTCGGTTGTCAGAAACGACACGCCAAAAGTCGACATCGCCTGCCATGATCCGACGAACAGCGAAATCGCGACGCCACCCAGGATCAGCAGAACGAGAATGGCGGAGAAGCGTGTGGCCGCCCGGAAAATCGCATCCGTGAGCGCGAAGCGCCGCACCGTTGCTTCCCTGGCCTGCATGGCGGCTAACGATGGCATGGCTTCGGAAACGGTAGTCATCTAGCCCTCGCGTTCGAAAGAAAATCGGGAGGGCGCCTGGAAGGCGCCCTCCCCGTCAAGGATTACATGGCCGAGTAGATCGGCTTGCCGTCGCTGCCGACGACGTCCTTGGCCCAGGTGTCCTCGATGCTCTTGACCACGTTGTCAGGCATCGGGACGTAGTCGAGTTCGCTGGCCATCTCGTCGCCCTTGGCATAGGACCAGGCGAAGAACTTGAGCGCTTCACCCGTGGCAGCGGCATCATCGGGCTTCTTGTACAGAAGAACCCATGTCGCCGCCGTCATCGGCCAGGATTCCGCACCTGGCTGGTTGGCGAGAATCACGCCATAGCCCGGCTGCGAGCTCCAGTCGGCATTGGCGGCCGCGGCCGAGAACGCTGCCGCCGTCGGCTCAACCTTCTTGCCATCCTTGTTCATCATGTCAGTGTAGGTGAGCTTGTTCTGCTTGGCATAGGCGTATTCGACATAGCCGATCGCACCGCCGGTCTGCGAGACGTTGTTTGCAACGCCCTCATTGCCCTTGGCGCCGATGCCAACCGGCCACTCGAGAGCCGTGTTGACGCCGACCTTCGACTTCCAGTCGGCGTTGGCGTCGGCGAGATAGTAGCTGAAGTTGAACGTGGTGCCCGAACCGTCGGAGCGATGCACCACCGCGATCGCCTGCGAAGGCAGCTTGGCATCCGGATTGAGCTTCTTGATCGCGGCGTCGTCCCACTGCGTGATCTTGCCCATGAAGATGTCGCCGAGGGTCGGGCCGTCGAGAACCAGTTCGCCCGGCTTGATGCCTTTCAGATTGACGACGGGGACGATACCGCCCATCACCATCGGAAACTGTACAAGCCCGATAGACTCGAGATCCTCGCCTTTCAGCGGCGCGTCGGAGGCGCCGAAGGTAACAGTCTTGGCCTTGATCTGCTTGATGCCGCCGCCAGAGCCGATCGACTGGTAGTTGAGACCGTTGCCAGTCTCTTTCTTGTAGGCATCAGCCCACTTCGCATAGATCGGATAGGGGAAAGTAGCGCCAGCACCGGAGATGTCCGCGGCCATTGCAGCGGAAAGGGTGAGAGTGGACGCCGCGGCCATTGCAATTGCAACGGCCGCCGAGCGGATGAAATGTCTCATGTGGCCTGCTCCTGTTCGGAAGATGGTCTCTCGGCGCCATTCCTCTCGGCGCCCGCTGAGGCCAATAGCCTTCGATTATTACAGTCGCATGACAGTTTGATGTCACCCCGGTAACGCGTCATCGGGGTGGGGAAAACGCCGGCCAGCCGGCACTCCCGATTGAGCCCGGCTTTGCTCCCGGAATCAGGCACTTGCGCCGTTTCAGGCCGAGACCGGCCTGAAGTTTCGGGGCTGCCGCCTCGGCAAAGAAAATCCGGACGGGAGCGCGTTGCACTCGGCCAGACGGTGTCGTGGCCGGGCCATCGCCGAAAACAGGTCCGTTGGGGTAGGTTGACGCTGTCTCATGCCGGCGGTCGCTGCTCCCGCCCGTAACTGGAAAGAGCGGAATTCGAATGTCCCCATTGTCTCGGCTGGTTGCCGCCTTTGATATGGTGCGATCGCGCCATAGTCTTGGCCGCTGGCGGGGGCGCGAATCTTCGCCGCATTCCCCGCAACCGGCCGGAACCGGCGCGACGTCGGCCCTTAGCCGGCGTTGCGCTGAGCCTGGCGGCTGACGCCGATCCAGCGCTCGACCTTCTCGAGCAGGGCGCGGGGACTGATCGGCTTGGGCAGATAATCGTCCATGCCGGCCTCCAGGCAGCGCTCGCGATCACCCTTCAGGGCATGCGCGGTGACGCCGACGATCGGCACATGCGTGCCGGTCTCTTCCTCCAGCCGGCGAATGGCGGCGGTTGCCTCGAGCCCGTTCATCTCGGGCATCGAGACGTCCATCAGGATCATGCACGGATTGAGCCGGCCGAAGGCGTCCAGTGCCTTGCGGCCATTGCCGACGATCTCGAAACCATAGCCGGTCTCGCCGAGAATCTGGGTGAACACCATCTGGTTCACCTCATTGTCCTCGGCCACCAGGATATCCAGCCTGTCGCCGCCCCCCGTCACGGGTGGCCGGGGGCGAATCGAAGGCGGTTGCAGCAGTGCCCGCTGTTCGGACGGCGCCGAGGGCTGTGACCGCGCAACATTGCTCGCAGCGACGTCGGCTGCGAGCGGCAGCGCGTCGCTGCCGCTCGTGTTGTGGCGATGCCGCTGGATGGTGGCGACCAGCGTTTCCAGCAGCACCGAAGAGCGCGCCGGCTTGATCAGCTGGGCATCGATGCCAAGATCGCGATAGCTGGTGTTGGCGAGCGACTGATCGACCGAGGTCAGCATGATGATCGGCGTCTCGGCGAGGCCGGCGGTGTTGCGCACGACCCGCGCCATTTCGGCGCCGCTCATCTCAGGCATCTGGTAGTCGAGCACGACGCAGTCGACCGGCACGCCATAGGCGGCGGCGGCGACGAGCACCTTGAGGCCCTCGGCGCCGCTCTCTGCGGCGCAGGAATCGAAGGTCCACGATGTCATCTGCTCGGTCAGGATGGCCCGGTTGACGGCATTGTCGTCGACGATCAGCACGCGCGCGCCGGTCACGTCCACCGGCATGATGCGCTGCGCATTCTGTTGTCCGGCCTTGGGCAGCGTCACCGTGAACCAGAAGGTCGAGCCCTTGCCTTCGGCGCTCTCGACACCGATGTCGCCACCCATCAGTTCGACCAGCCGCGAGGTGATGGCAAGACCAAGTCCGGTGCCCTCATGCCGCCTCGTCGAAGAGGTGTCAACCTGGCTGAATTTTTCGAACACCAGTTTCAGTTTCTCCGCGGGGATCCCTATGCCGGTATCGGTGACCGAGATGGTCAGCTTGGTTCCCGTCGGAACCCGTTCGCCGGTCACGTCGACCAGCACATGGCCCTCGTCGGTGAACTTCACCGCATTGCCGAGCAGGTTGGTGACGATCTGCCGGATGCGGCCGACGTCACCGATGAAATGGTCGCCAAGCCCGGGCTCGACGCGCACGATGAGCTCGAGGTCCTTCTCCTTGGCGCGTGTCGATACCAGCGTCGCGACGTCCTCGATCGCCTCGGCAAGATTGAAGGGCGCCGGATCGAGCACCAGCTGACCGGCATCGATCTTGGAGAAGTCCAGGATGTCGTTGATGATGGTGAGCAGCGCGTTGCCCGATTTCACGATGATGTCGGTAAATGTCTTCTGCTTCGGGTCGAGGTCCGATTTGGCCAGGAGTTCGGCCATGCCGAGCACCCCGTTCATCGGCGTGCGGATCTCGTGGCTCATATTGGCGAGGAATTCCGACTTGGCGCGGTCGGCGAGCACGGCGCGCTGCCGGGCCTCGCGCAGTTCGGCCTCGCGCGTCTTCAACTCGGTGATGTCGGTGGTCGAGCCGATCAGATAGAGCGATCCATCGGAGGCGATCATCGCCCCCTTGCGAGCAAACTGATGTCGCACGCTGCCGTCGGCCGCCGTCACCGTCTCTTCGACTTCTTGCGTTTCACCGGTGCGCAGGACCGCAAGGTCGCTGTCGACGAAGGCTTGGCCATCCGGCCCGAAGATCTCGATGTCGGTCTTGCCGATAGCCTCTTCCTTGCTGAAGCCGGTGAGATCGCACCAGCCCTTGTTGACGTAGAACTGCCTGAGGTCGGAGCGCTTGGCGTAGATCGACACCGGCACATTGTCGATCAGGCTGCGGAACACCTCGTTCTCGCGCATGCTCTCTTCAAGCGCGCGCTCGCGCGCCTTGACGTCGGTGATGTCGGTGCTGGAGCCGACCAGATGCACTGACCCGTCGAGCGCCACCAGACGGCTCTTGCGCGTCATCAATTGCCGAACCGTGCCGTCGAGATGGGTGACGGGTTCCTCGACCTCCTTGCCGGCGCCTGTCAGGGCGACTTGCGTGTCGTCCTGGCTGTAGCCATCGGCGTCCTGCGCGCCGAATAGCTGGCGGTCGGTGCGGCCGATGACATCCTCCTTGGCGAAGCCGGTTATCGCGCACCAGGCCTTGTTGACGAATTCGATGCTGAGGTCCTGCGCCTTGATGAAGGCGGCCACCGGCAACTCGTCCAGCACGTGCCGGAACAGATCGATCTGGCGCATCGAGTCGCGCAATGCCGCCTCGCGGCTCTTTATATCCGTGATGTCGACGCGCACGCCGATGAACGTGCCGTCATCGGTGCGCATGTCGTAGACTTGGTACCAGCGCCCATCGGCATTGAGGCGCTCGTAGGACGAATTTGGCAGACGGTAGCGCGCCAGCACGCCGTCCGACCAACGTTCGGCATCGACCTCGTAGAGCTTGTCGAGCTCGGGATCGCCACACGAGCGGAAATAGCCGACCGAATGGCCGAACTCTAATGCTTCGCGGAAGGTGCGGCCGGGCTGCCAGAACGGCTTCAGCGCCGGCAGCGTGTCCTGCAGCTTGCGGTTGGCGAAGACGAACTTGTCGTCGCGGTCGTAGATGATGACGGCGGCCGGCAGGGATTCCAGCACGGTTGCAAGGTTCTTACGAGCATCCTCGGCTTCCGTCTCGCGGCGCTTCATTTCGGAAATGTCGAACAGGAAACCGGCAACGTAGTTGCGGCCGCTGGCCATGCCGACGCGGCTCTTCCTGACGATGCGCGAGCGGCTGGCGCCATCGGCCTCGAAATTCTCTTCCACTTCGTAAGCGCGTCCGGTGGCAAGAACGTCCCGTTCGCTCTGCTCGAAAAGCGCGGTGTCGTTCGTTGACAGGAAATCGCCGCCGGGCTTGCCGAGCATGGCTAGCGGCGTCTGGCCAAACAAGGCGGCGAACGCCTCGTTGACGAAGACGAAGCGCAGATGGTCGTCCTTGACGAAGATCGGATCCTTGACGGCGTTGATCACGGCTTCCGCCAGTCGCGCTTTCTCCAGCGCGTCGGCAAGTTCGGCCTCGCGGTCCTTCATATCGGTGACGTCGACATAGGAGATCAGCCGCCTGCCGCCGGCCAGCGGCGCCATCGACGAGATCAGCGTGCGGCCGTCATTGCGCGGGAACTGCCGCGATCCGGTGGTCCCCGCCCTGATTTCCGCCTCGCGCTCGGCTATGTGCTGCTGCCATGTCGCATCGTCGGAACCATACGGGTCGATATCGCGGCTGGCGTCCATAAGATCGCGGAAGCTGCAGCCGATCACGGCGCGCCGGGCGTCGATCTGCCAGAAATCGTAGAAGGCACGGTTGATGACTTCGGCGCGCATATCGGCATCGAGGACGAGGACACCGATCGGCATCTGGTCGACCATGGCGCGGAGATTGGCGAAGGTCTCTGCGATTTTGGCGTTGGCGCTCTCGATCTCGGCATCGCGATTCTTGATCTCGGTGACCTCATAATAGGTCAACAGCCGCTTGCCCCCGGACAGCGCCGTCACCGAGAACATCATCGTCCGGCCGTCGGCATGTGCAAACTCGCGCGGCGCGACGGAGCCGGCGCGAATCTCCTCGGTACGGGCGGCGAGGTAGCGCTGCCATTGCTGTTCGCCGATGTCGCCATAGATACCGTTGCGGCGGTTGAGTTCCATCAACAGGCTGAACGGTGCGCCGACGGTCACGGCACCGTCCGGAATCCTGGAGAGGTCGCGATAGGCCTTGTTGACGATCAGCGTGTCGAGCCTGGCGTCGAGAAGCACGACGCCCATGTGCATGGCGTCTATCGTCCGCTCGAGATCGGCCAGATGCTGGTCGGGTTCGCCATCCGCCGATGGTCCCTGCTCCTGACTTTTGAAGGCGCCGGCCAGTGCGGTGACATTACGCCCGATGCCGCGATAGCCGGCAAATCTTCCCTCGCCGTCGAACCTTGGAAAGCCCGATGTCAAAACCCAGCGGCAATCGACGCTGCCACCCTTGAACTCATAGACGAAGTCGCGAAAAGGCCGGTGCGCCTGCAGGTCATCCAGATGCGCGGCGCCAGTGCGGTCACCGTTCAGGACCTGGTTGAGGAAGTCGAAGCGGAACCGGCCAAGCACGTTTGCCGGATCGATGCCGGTGGCTGCCTGATAGTTTTCCGAAAGCCAGGAGAAGCGCAGTTCGGCGTCGGTCTCCCAGACCCAGTCCGAACCGGCTTCGACAAGTTGGCGAAGCGTATCGGTCGAATCCATGCAAGTCGCGGACGACGATGCATCGTCGCCATGCGCTGTGGGTTTGCGAGGCCCGCGCTTGCCGCGCGCGCCGATTGTTTCGTCTGCTTCCGCCATGCCGTCCCCACCCCGAAAACCAAGGCCGAACCCTCCCCCCGCGGTTCGTCGGCGGAATGTGCCCGAGAAGCATTAACGACCCGCTAACCTTAACGGCCGGTTAGACAGATCGCCCGGCGCGGCATGCGTTGTTCCGACCCGTTGTCGGCGGGAGCAAAGCCGCTATATAAGCAACGGCAGGGGTATTGCTGATGCGTGGACGGATTGTGCCTTTTTTCATGGGGCTGGCGCTGCTTTTGGGCAGCGGCTGCTCGCGCAGTTATGACGGGACCGTCGTCATCCCGAGACCGCTCGATGTCCGGCGTTTTTGGGATCGTCCGCCACCGAACGTCGACTATGGGCCATCCGAGGTCGAAAACGGCGTCTTTCCGGTGGCGCCACAGCCGCCGGGGCGGTCTTCAGAGCGCCGGGTCATGACGCACGCCGCGCCGCCCAGGCGGCACCAGACGAGGTCGCCCGCGTCAGCGTCCCTGTCCGCCCCGGCGAAACCACTCACATGCAGGAACGTCAGCGAACCCGGCAAGAGAGCTCGGATGATCTGCGACTAGAAGCATGATCCCTAAAAGTGGGAACCGCCTTCGGATAAGATTACAGGAAAACGATCGGTAAATAGCTTTCGTAACTAGCTTTCGGTGAACCTGCGTTCACAGCGAGGCGGCGCCCTTTTTCGGCTCTTTCGCACCGAGCTTGTCGAGTGCGAGACGAACTCGACGCAGATCGTCCTGCCAGCCGTCATCGTCGGCCATCGGGCTCTCCGAGGCAGCCCGCTGAAGCCCGCGCGCCTCGGATTCAATCTCGCGCAGTTCAGCGATTTTCTGTTCGGCGGTCAGGGAGCCGTCTTCGACGATCTCCAGCACCCGCATTTCCCTGAACGTGGCCATGGCGTTTCTCCTGGCTGATGTCGATCACAACGCCGTGAGCGCCTCTCTGTTCCAGGCAGATTTCAGGATCCAGCCGGATCGCAAAAGGCTTACGGCAGCAGGTCATCCGTCAATGATGGTCAGTCGGCAGGGAAGAAGGCCGGGCCGACCACACGCACCGGCCGCTTGCCAGCCTCGATCGACTGATGCTGGGCGGCGCCCGGGGCTTGGGCATCGGGCACCGGAACGGCTGCCACGGTGCCAAGATCTGGGGTGCCGAGATCCGGGGTGCCAAGATCCGGCTTTGCTGTCGGCAGCGGAATGATGGCGTTGCTCATGTCGGCGGGCGTCACCGTCCTGGCGCGCAGTTCGGTGACCCGCTGGTAGTAGCGCTTGACGTCGCATGCCTTGAAATTCGCGTCATCACGGTATCTGAAGGCGGCCGGCAGCTCGGTATAGGGCTTGCGCGTATCGAGCGCGACCATCTGGTCGGTTTCGAGGCTGGCGTCGCTCAACGTGTAGAGCTCGACGCTGGGATCATCGCAGATATAGCGGCACTGATCGGCCGTCTCCTTCAGATCGCCGCTGGCGGCGAATTGCGACTTTGGCGCAGGGAAGAAGTACCCGTCCGACAGGCGCACGCAAAACAGCATCGCATTGCCGCTGCGCGCCGCACCCGCCGATTGGGTCCCTGGTGTGGGGGTGTGGGCCGTTGTTGCTTTGCCGAAGGCGCGCAGCCGAGTGCAACGAACCGCGCTCGCAGGCCCGCTGTATCCCCACCCGAATTCGCCGCGGCAGCGATCCGGCGCTGCACATCCGTGCGGCTCCTGGTGAGGTCGGCGCAGGCATTGAAGAGGCCACCGAGCGAACTTTTCGCCGTACACTGTCGCTGTCTCTCGATATTCTGGATGGCGGCGAGTTGCCGGCGCAGCTGGGCAAGCTCCGGGCTCGCCCCGCCGCTGCGGCCGGCCGAAAGCAACTGGTTTCTGATTGCGCCGCAGCTGTCCGCGTAGGACGAAAGCGTGCCGAACAAAACCGCCGACACCGATATCAGAGCGATCATCATGAGAGGCCAGAAACGGATCATCGGGACGACTTGGTCCTTCTTGCTGAGAACCTGGAATTGCGAACATTGACTTCGGTGAGCTTAGACCAAATGAGTAACGTCTAATTTTTGCAAGATTTTGAACCTAAATATACCTTCACATATTGTATTAGGTCACCTCCTGTAAATTCGATATTATATTTTTATTTCAAGATTGAGACGAACCCGAAAACAATGCGACGACGATTGTCGAGAGTCCGCAGCGACGAACCCAGGATCAATCCCCCGTTACCGCCAGGCGCATTTGAAACCTTTGCCCGGCCTCCGGCGTTGAATGGCCAAAGGAGAACACAGATGTCGATCCACTTCACGGTCTCGGACCTGACAAGAAACCTTTTTCACTCGCTGGGGCTGGATCATGAGCGCGCGCCACGGCCTCTCAACCCCGAGCAAAGCCTGTTGCTGGAATGCTATCTGGCTGGCCAGGTTCCGGAATCGGCCTGGAACGACTACGTCTTCGAGACGCCCGACCTTGCCCGGCATGCCGAGGCAAGGCGCAGTCACCATTGAGCCGTGCGGCACGGGCCGAGCGCACCTTGGCAATGCGGCTTGCGCCGCTCGTGAGTTATTTGGGAGAGGCGAATTGCAACGTGAACACGTTGCCGGCGATCCCTTGCGCCAGCTTCGATGAGAAGGTCAGGGGCAGGCAATTCTGCAAAGTCGCTGTCGCGGCGTCGACAAACGATTTTTTCGCCTTGGCATCGCCATCCACCTTGATGGCTGTCGGCCTCGGCGGGCCAATCAGCGTGCCGTCCCGCTTGAAGCTGAAGCTCAAGGTGACGCTGGCAGTTCCGGCGTCCGCCGGCGGTGTCCAGCATGCCTGGATGGCGGCCCCGACATCGTTCATGGTGTTGAGTTCGGCCGCATTTGAAGGATGAACGGCGCCCGCCAGCATCACGCCCGCAACCGCAACCCGCCTCGCAACGCTTTTCATCGCCAACCCTCGTCTCACGCCTGACCGACATCCTTGCCGAACTGGATGGTAGGGCCAATGCCGGCAATGACAATATCTCTCTCGGCAAAAGTTGACGCCAAAAAAAGGCGACACCGGACGAGGCCTGCGTGGCCCGATCGCTGCTCGACCCCGCCCCGGCGATAGAGCAATTCCAGGAAAAGGGCGAAACGGTTTTCCGTCCCGGAATTGCGTCAAACAAAGAGGTGGCGCTCGAAAAGCAAAAAGGCCGGCATTGCGCCGACCTTTCCTATCGCTACGACGTTCCGCGCCAGTACATCCGTGGTCGCGGCCCGAAAGCGAATTGCCTCCAGTAGACAGGGCTTAGGTTAACGAATCCTTAAGCTCAGGCCTTGGCCTGCGACTTCACATGGGCGATGTAGCCGCGCACGTCGCCGGCCGGCTCGCTATAGGCGTTGCCGAGCTTCTTCTCGACCGCCGCCATATACTCCTTCGCCCATTTGGGCAGGGGATAGTCGATAACCGCCAGGAATTCGAGCGTCGCCGCCAGGCGGATATCGGCGATCGACGGGTGCGTGCCGCCGATGAACGGCTTGCCGTCCCGGAAGAAGCTGTGAAACACCTCCAGCGGCTCGGCAATCGCCGCCATGGCTGCCTTCTGGGCCTCCGACTTCTTGTCGGGGTGGGCGTCGCTGTGGCCGACCTCGCCGGCATAGTGCGGGAAGCCGAGAGCCGGATAGGTGGCCCGCGCCACATAGGGGTAGAGCGTACCGACCAGGTAGAACATGGCGCTGTCGACCATCGCCCGCTTGGCCGGCGCCTTCGGATAGAATTTCTCCAGCCCATGCTTGTTGGAGAGGTATTGCATGATGGCGCAGCTTTCCCATAACACGCCTCTGGGAAGGCCCTTGTCCTCGATCATCGGCGTCAAATGGGCGGGGTTTCGCGCCATGAATTCCGGCGAACGGGTGTGGCCCCAGGCATCGGTCTCGGCGGTGTCCAGCCCGGCCGCGCGCGCGAATACCCGGACAGTCATGTTGTTGACGCTGGGCTTCAGCATGCTGAGCTTCACGGCAGGTTTCTTCGCCGGCTTCGCCTTGGCCTTCGCGGCAGGCTTGGCGGCTGCCTTGGCCGCCGGCTTTGCCGCGGCTTTCGCCGCCGGCTTGGCGGCTGCTTTAGCCGCTGGTTTCCTAGCACTCTTCGTCGCTGTCTTGGCCATGTGTTCCTCCTCTGGTCTCTTCAGTATGGGTTCTTCGCTGCCCGGTCATCCGACAGGGTTGCGCGGGAACGCTCGACGAGCGTCTGGATCGCATCGGCGAGATGCACTTCCGCTATGTTGTAGTCGCCGCGCGCGACCCGCCGTCGGTGCGCTTCCATCAGCACGTCGGCATGGGTGAAGCCCGCCGGCGGCTCGAAGCGGTAGGAGGCGAGTTCGATCAGCAGGCCGAGCGGATCCTCGAAATAGATCGAATCCATGAAGCCTCGATCCTTGACGCCGCTGTGCTTGATCCCGCGCTCGTCAAGCCGGGCGACCGCCTGCAAGAAGGTGACGCGCGACACCGAAAAGGCAATATGGTGGACGCAACCCGGATCGGTCGGCGTGCGGCGCTTCTCCAGCGTGCGGCTCTCATCGGTGAAGATGGTGATCAGCCGGCCGTCGCCCGGATCGAAATAGAGATGGCTTTCGCTCGCCTTGTCGAGGTTGGGCTGCTCGAAGATGAACGGCATGCCGAGCACGCCCTCCCAGAAATCGATCGAGGTCTGGCGCCCGGCGCCGACCAGCGTGATGTGATGAACGCCCTGCGATTGCAATTTCTGCATTGGTCTCCCTCCGAGGCATCGACTGCCCGTCCGGATCCGCCCAACACCCGGCGTTCTGCGCGCCGCTGGAGCCGTGCCTCAGGACCCATGACGCGATGCTAATGCAATCGGCCCCGCAGCGCCAGAAGTCACGAACGCGACCCGGATCGGGCGATTGAGGGAGACCTGAGAGATTAGCGGTCTTCGGTCGAAACCGAATTGCGTCCAATCCCAGCACGCTAGTCGAGAAATTTGATTTTCTTGAAGGCCATCATCTCTCCCATAACGTTGCCGCTGTCATCGACCTGCTGTCCCTGCCCGACTGTAACCGTCACGCTTTTTCCCTTGTAGCGGGACGGCATCACGGTTTGCTCGTTCCAGCTTTCGCACTCGGGCGCGGCACACAGGCCCACTTGCTCGGCCTTCTTGCGGTCGACGATGGTCAGGTAGCAATTGTCGCCGCATTCGAAGCCACGGATTGTGCCCGTGATCTTCCTGTCCTTGGAGAAGGACGGACCACACTGGGCAATCAGAGACACGGAGACGAGGAGGGCCAAGGCCAGTTGCTTCATGCAGCCAACTTGCTGCAACATGCCGTGCAGCGCAAGCACTGCAGGCCGAAATACGCCTTGTGATTGCGGACGATCAGTGCGCGTAGACTTCCAAAACGCCAGTGGCTATATGGGTCATATGCCGAGATTTCCCGCCGACCAAGTCTATGTGCGCGTTTGCCACGTCAAGAAGGGCTATGAGGACCGAGAACAGCACATCGCGAAGCAGGTCGATCGCCATGGCATCCCCGCCACTTGGTATCTTAACTGGGATATTTCGGATATTACTGATGAAGAAGTTGAAAAGCTTACCACGCCAGGTGCTCTCAAGATGGCGGAACTGTCCTGCTCCTTGAAACACATTGGGATCTGGCGTGATTTTCTGAAGACCGACAAGCCCTACTGTCTGGTCTTAGAGGACGACGTGTTCCTGGCGACCAATTTCAATACAAAATTCAACGCGGCTCTGGTAGAGCTCGGCGATCCAAATCGCAAAGCCGCCATCTATATCGGCAACGCTGGCACCTACTATATTTCGGCGTTCAAGTTGAAACGCGGAAAGCATCTCTATCCGGCCCCTCACGGCAAAGCCACCGATTCCTATATCATCACCCGCTCCGTGGCAGCGGAGAGGTGCGCCTGGTTTGATGAACGCAAGATGTCCGGGCCGATCGGTCACGAGATCGATCATGCCGATGCGGCGCTTGGCGTCGAGGTGCTTTGGTTCGAGAGGCCTTTTGTTGAGCAGGGCACCCACACTGGGGCCTTCTTGACGTCCATAAACCCAGACAAACAAAGGCCGCTTTGGTACAAGCGCATGGAGTGGCTCTATAAAAAATATCGCCGGCAGCTGGTTGGCCATATCTAGAGACTCGCTGCGACCCGGCGAGCCTGGAAGTGGCTACTTTAAGAGCTGAATGTGGGGGTTTGTATGTCGAGATTAGCCATATGGCTTCGGGGAAAAGGGATTCTAGGGCCGAAAGTCCCGCTGCCTCCATTTGTAACGCTGGGCCGATACTCGCATGGAGTCCATAGCGGGTCTTTCCTCTTCCTCTCCGACAAATCCCCCGTGAATATAGGCGCATTCTGCGCCATCGCGGCGGAGGTTCTGTTCATATGCCATGCCGACCATCCAACCGAGACAGCGTCAAACTTTGGCTTGCAGGACCAGATACTCAAGACAAAGAAGACGATGGAATACCTGCGGACCAAGGGTCCGATTGTTCTCGGAAACGATGTCTGGATAGGGGCACGAGCGACGATCATGTCGGGCGTCACTATTGGTGATGGCGCCGTGGTTGCGGCATGCAGTGTGGTCACGAAGGACGTGCCGCCCTACGCGATAGTCGCCGGCAACCCTGCGCGGGTTATCAAACATCGTTTCTCCGAAGATACTATCGCGGCCATGCTGAAAATTCGTTGGTGGGAATGGCCGATCGAACGGATCAAACATGAAGAGGCCGCTTTCGACCTACCCGCCGAGCAATTCGTTAGCCGTTTCAGCCAGGCGACCTAACTTGCTCCCACGCTGAACAAGTCGGGAGCGAAATGAACTTCGCGGGCCTAGGGAGGGCAAGTCGCCATCGGCTATTAACCGCTCCCAGCGGCGGCTTATTTGACCTTTAGTCGATAGTTTTTGGATCTGTGCGACTAAGTCGTTGAAATCCTTGGTACGCCCAAGGGGAATCGAACCCCTGTTCCCGCCGTGAGAGGGCGGTGTCCTGACCGCTAGACGATGGGCGCGTTCAAGAACCGGCGATATAGGCTGACGGCTGGGAAAAAGCAACAGGGGTTCGGCCGCTTTCCCTTGTCGGGGAAAAGCCGGCCGCAGGCCTACCGTTTCGGCTCGATCAGGTCCCAGAGATTGCCATGCAGATCGGCGAAAACCGCCACCGTGCCATAGGGCTCGAAGCGCGGTGCTTCGCGGAATTCGACGCCCTTTTCCAGCATTGCCGCATGGTCGCGGGCAAAGTCGTCAGTCTCGAGGAACAGAAACACCCGGCCGCCGGTCTGGTTGCCGATGCTTTTGCTTTGTGCCTCGTCGGAAGCCTCGGCCAGCAGCAGCCTGGCGCCTTGGCCGTCGGCCGGCGCGACGGTGACCCAGCGCTTGCCGCCGCCGAGATGGACATCCTCGACAAGCAGGAAACCCAGCCGCTGAACATACCAGGCAATCGCCTCGTCATAGCTGGCGACGACCAGGGCCACGGTCGCGACACGGCGGTGTTCGGCGAACCCGGTCATGCCTCAGGCTTGTTCATTTCTGCGACAAACTTGTTTGTTGCATTGTTGCCGACTGCTCATTTGTTGCGGATCGCAAAACGGCCGATCAGGCGGCGCTCGGCGATATCGTAGACGAAGATCGTGCGGCTGCCGTCGGCAAGCTCGGCATCGATGGAGAGGCGATTGCCGGACAGCGACTGGCTGACCACCTTGGCGCCGACCGGCAGCACGATATCGCCGCTGACCGGTTCGCCGGCGGGTGTCTGGATATCGCCTGCCAGTTGCGGGTTCGCCGGCGGTGCGTTGCGCGCTTTGTAGACAAGGGCGCCGATCACCACCATAAGGGCGAGGAACAGCAGGCCGAGATTGATCCCGACGAAGCGGACGAGTTTCCTGCGCACCTTTTCGACCTCGGGGTCGAGCGGCTTTTCCTGGTCTTCCTCGGCAATTGGGCTGGCCATGGCAAATAATCCGGAACGGTTTTTCAATGAGCGCTCATAGCGAAGAGGCCCCTGAATTGATAGAGCACCAGTTCATGGAGCCCACCATGCTGGTGGCGGGCGCGGATGCGGCCGGTCAGCGCCTCGACCAATGGCTGGCGGCCAGCCTCGGCCCGGACATGTCGCGCAGCCGCGTGCAGATGCTGATCAGGCAGGGCGCGGTCAGCGTCAACGGCGAGCCGGTCGATGAGACCAAGCGCAAGATGACGCCAGGCGAAAGCGTGTCGGTTGTCATGCCGGAGCCCGAGCCGGCGGCACCACAGGGCGAAAACATCGCGCTCGATGTGCTCTATGAGGACGCCGAACTGATCGTCATCAACAAGCCGGCGGGGCTTGTCGTTCACCCCGGCGCCGGCAACTGGACCGGCACGCTGGTCAACGCGCTGATCCATCATTGCGGCGACAGCCTTTCAGGCATCGGCGGCGTGCGCCGGCCGGGCATTGTGCACCGCCTCGACAAGGAGACCAGCGGCGTCATGGTCGTCGCCAAGACCGACCGCGCCCACAAGTCGCTGTCCGAAGCCTTCGCCGATCACGGCCTGACCGGTGACTTGGAGCGCGCCTATCTGGCGCTGGTCTGGGGCATACCGCAGAGGCCGACCGGAAGGGTCGACGCGCCGCTCGGCCGCGCCGCCGACCGCGTGCGCCGTGCCGTGGTGCCGGAAGGACGCGACGACGCCCGCCATGCGGTCACCCACTTCGCCGTGCAGGAGCATTTCGGCGAGAGCCAACAGGAGTTCGCCACCGCCAGCCTGGTGGAATGCCGGCTGGAAACCGGCCGCACCCACCAGATCCGCGTGCACATGGCGCATATCGGCCATCCGGTGATCGGCGACCCCGATTATGGCCAGGCCTTCCGCACCAAGGCCAACCGGCTGCCCGAACCGCTGAAAAGTCAGGTCAAGGCATTTTCCCGGCAAGCTTTGCATGCTTGGCTCCTTGCATTTCGCCACCCGGTTACCCATTTAACGATGAGGTTCGAGGCGCCGTTGCCGGGGGACATGGAGAAACTCGTCGGCGGCTTCCGTAAGCTCTGAACCTGCCACAGAAAAACCTGAGCGGCATTGTTCACTTCAGCGTGACACACTGTTTCGTGTTGAACAAATGCCTGTCTTTTCTGGTTTTGTTCCTGTATAAGATCCGATGTCGCGGGCGAGCCTTTTGGTGCTCGCGTCACATGCCCGCCGCGCTTCGGGGGCATCACTCCAATAGAGAGGGGGCGCTATCATGGCCCAGTCATTACCCAGTATCGTTTCCGGCGAAGGCGGCCTCAGCCGCTACCTGGAAGAAATCCGCCGCTTTCCCATGCTGCAGCCGCAGGAAGAGTACATGCTCGCCAAGCGTTATGCCGAGCATGAAGACACCTCCGCTGCGCACAAGCTCGTCACCAGCCACCTCAGGCTCGTCGCCAAGATCGCCATGGGCTATCGCGGCTATGGCCTGCCGATCGGCGAAGTGATCTCGGAAGGCAATGTCGGCCTGATGCAGGCCGTCAAGAAATTCGAACCCGAGCGCGGCTTCCGCCTCGCGACCTACGCCATGTGGTGGATCAAGGCCTCGATCCAGGAGTACATCCTGCGTTCGTGGAGCCTGGTCAAGATGGGCACGACCGCCAACCAGAAGCGCCTGTTCTTCAACCTGCGCAAGGTGAAGGGCAAGATCCAGGCGCTGGACGACGGCGACTTGAAGCCCGACCAGATCGCCGAGATCGCCACCAGGCTGAACGTTTCCGAAGCCGAAGTGGTGTCGATGAACCGCCGCCTGTCCGGCGACGCCTCGCTCAACGCCCCGATCCGGGCGAGCGAAGGCGAATCCGGCGAATGGCAGGACTGGCTGGTCGACGACCACGAAAGCCAGGAAGAGATGCTGATCGAGCAGGACGAGCTGGAAAACCGGCGCGGCATGCTGTCGGGCGCTCTTGCCGTGCTCAACGAGCGCGAGCGGCGCATCTTCGAGGCCCGTCGCCTCGCCGAGGAGCCGCTGACGCTGGAGGAGCTGTCGTCCGAGTTCGACATCAGCCGCGAGCGCGTACGCCAGATCGAGGTGCGCGCCTTCGAGAAGGTGCAGGATGCGGTCAAGGCCGCCGCCAAGCGCCAGACCCAGGCGCTGCGCACCATCGAGGCTCAGCCGGCGGCTTAAAGCCGGCTAAGGCAATGAAACAAAAGGGCGGCGCCAGGAAACTGGCGCCGTTTTTATATCTAACGGCTGCGCTGGCGATTGGCGAAAACCAGAGCGACATCCGATCTCCCCCCTGCGGGGGAGATTGGCAACTTCGCCAGCAGCCCCTCAAAGCCCATCCAGCGGAAACTTCAGGTACCGCCGGCCATTCGCCTCGGGTTCCGGCAGCCTCCCGCCATTCATGTTGACCTGCAACGCATGCAAGATCAGCCGCGGCATCGGCAGCGTCCTGTCGCGTGCCTCGCGCAAGGGGACGAACTCGGCCTCGCTGCGGGCGGCGGCAAGATGGATGTTGGTGGCCCTCTGCACTGCCACCGTGCTTTCCCACAAGGGCTCGCGGCCACCGGCCTGATAGTCATGGCCGACGAAGACGCGCGTCTCGTCCGGCAATGCCAGGATGTCCTGGATCGAGCGCCAGAGCCGAGCGGCACTGCCGCCGGGAAAGTCCGTCCTCGCCGTGCCGCTGTCGGGCATGAACAGCGTATCGTGGACGAAGGCGGCATCGCCGACCACATAGGTGATCGAGGCCAGCGTGTGTCCGGGCGAGAACAGCACCTTGACCGGAAGTGTGCCCACCTGGAAGGTTTCGCCTTCCGCGAACAGCCTGTCCCACTGCGAACCGTCGGCGGGAAAATCCGGCCAGTTGTAGATCGCCTTCCATAGTTTCTGGACGTCGACGACCCTGTCGCCGATCGCTGTCGGCGCGCCGGTCTTCTCTCTCAGGTAATGCGCCGCCGAGAAATGGTCGGCATGCGGATGGGTGTCGAGGATCCACTCCAACTCCAGCGCGTTTTCCCGGATGAAATCGAGCAGGACATCGGCATTCGTCGTCGCCGTGGCGCCGGATTTCTCGTCGAAATCGAAGATCGGATCGATGATGGCACAGCGCTTCGTCCCCTGGTCGGCGACGACATACTGGATGGCCCCGGTCGCCTTGTCATAGAAGCCGCTGACCTGCGGCTTGGCCAAAGCTACGTCCAATTCCGGCCTCCCCACCACCGCTTAGCCGGCAGGAATGATTTTCTCTGACGGCATCCGAGAGGAGCATGTTTCTCCACTCGGACGCCTCCGTCAAGCATCACTTGGCTCGAAGCGGCGAGAAAGGCAAAAACCGTTCCGAAGCGCCTGGGGTCAGGCGGATGGCTGCTTGGTCTTCCTGAGATACGGCAGGATGGTCTCGTAGGCGCCGAAGCGCTTGATCGCATCCTCGTTGGAGACGGCGGCAGTGATGATGACGTCCTCGCCCTGCTTCCAGTTCGCCGGCGTCGCCACCTGGTGCTTGGCGGTCAGCTGCATGGAATCGACCGCGCGCAGGATCTCGTCGAAGTTGCGGCCCGTGGTCATCGGGTAGGTCAGCACCAGCTTGATCTTCTTGTCCGGTCCGATGACGTAGACCGAGCGCACCGTGGCGTTGTCGGCGGGCGTGCGGCCCTCCGATGTCTCGCCGGCACCGCCTGGCAGCATGTCGTAGAGCTTGGCGACCTTGAGGTCCTTGTCGCCGATCAGCGGGTAGTTCACCGTGTGGCCGGTCGCCGTCTTGATGTCGGCCTGCCACTTGTCATGGCTCGCGACCGGATCGACGGAAATACCGATGATCTTGACGTTGCGCTTCTTGAATTCGCCTTCCAGCCCGGCCATCGTGCCAAGCTCGGTCGTGCAGACCGGCGTGAAGTTCTTCGGGTGGCTGAACAGGATCGCCCAGCCGTCACCGATCCATTCATGGAATTTGATTGTCCCTTGCGTGGTCTCGGCACTGAAGTCCGGCGCAATGTCGTTGATACGAAGGCTCATGGCACATCTCCCCTGCAACAGATTCCGCCAGAAGCGAGGGCCGCGGCAAATCATGCCGCCATCAAGGCATCCACGCTCCGGCATCGCTGCATCTTAGCGCAAAAATCGCGACCGCGAGATAATATGAAACTCTTTTCGGCGGCGAAGCGAGCATTTTTACGCTGCCGTCGAGCCAAAAGCGCAGGAGCCTTTGGCTGAGCGGAGGGCCGCGCAGCTTCAGGTCTTGTTGACCGCGAGCGTCGCCGTCAGGTCTTCCATGCGCTGTGCCAGCGCGCCAAGCGCGTTGGTCAGCACGCTGTCGTTCTTGTCGGCCTTGATCAGCGCATCGTCGCGCGTCTTGCGCAAGGTCAGCACTTCGCTTTCCATGCCCTTGACGCGTTTCTGCAACTCCGAGAGTTCGTCCATCACCATGATGCCGGCCATCACGGTCAGCCGCTGGTCGCCGATCTCGCCAAAAGAGTCCTTCAGATGCGAGACATAGCGGTCGAAACGTTCGGCAAGGTCGATCAGATGCTCTTCCTGACCTTCGTCGCAGGCCATCCGATACTGTTTGCCGTCGATGGAAACCGTGACTTGAGCCATGAGCCTACCTGTCCAACACAGCGCGGATGGTTTCCATGGCGGTCACCAGCCGTCGCGACACTTCCTTGTTGGCGTCTTCCAGACGTTCGGCGCGCGCTTCGGAATTGTCGAGTTCCTGCGCCAGCCTGGAGCGATCGGCATTCATCCGCTGCACTTCGGCCTCGGCTTCCGAGTAATCGCGTTCATGCTCGAGCTTGGCCGCGACCGCGTTTTCCAGCCCCTCGATGGCCTTGCCCAGCCTGGCGATGACTTCCTTGAGTGTGGCTTCCCCGGTCATGGCTTCGTCCTGTGCCCTGCCCATCACCGAATCGTTCGCGTTCAGAACGCGTTATCCGCGAAACATTAGGCACCGGGTGAAGGCAACGTCAACAAAGCTCTCGCGACTGTCCCCTGCTAACGCTAATGTAGACCCGCCGCCGGCGTCACAAGGCCGGCAAATGTGCACCCGATTTGTTGACTAAAGGCGCGCGCCTGCTATGTGTCGCGCACCCTTTTCAAGGGCTCTCCCAAGCCCCCAAACCCCCACTTCTGGAGGAACCATGACGTCGCGTGAACAACATGACCGGATGGCCAATGCGATCCGCTTTCTCTCCATGGATGCCGTCGAGAAGGCGAATTCCGGCCATCCCGGCCTGCCCATGGGCTGCGCCGACATCGCCACGGTGTTGTTCACACGCTTCCTGAAATATGATCCCAAGGCACCGCACTGGGCCGACCGCGACCGTTTCATCCTGTCTGCCGGCCATGGTTCGATGTTGCTTTATTCGCTGCTGCATCTGACCGGCTACGAAGACATGACCATCGACCAGATCAAGCACTTCCGCCAGTTGGGCTCGAAGACCGCCGGTCACCCGGAATACGGGCACGCCACCGGCATCGAGACGACGACCGGCCCGCTTGGCCAGGGGCTCGCAAATTCGGTTGGCTTCGCGCTCGGCGAGCGCATCATGAACGCCGCCTTCGGCAATGACCTCGTCGACCACTACACCTATGTGCTTGCCGGCGACGGCTGCCTGATGGAAGGGGTGTCCCAGGAAGCCATCGCGCTTGCCGGACATCTCAAGCTGAACAAGCTGATCGTGTTCTGGGACAACAACGACATTTCGATCGACGGTCCGGTCTCGCTGTCCGACAACACCGATCAGGTCGCTCGCTTCCAGGCCTCCGGCTGGAACGCCAGCCACATCGACGGCACCGATCCGGAAGCCATCGCCTATGCCATCGAAGCCGCCCGCCATTCCGACAAGCCGACCATGATCGCCTGCAAGACGACCATCGGCTTCGGCGCGCCGACCAAGGCCGGCACCAACAAGGCACACGGTTCGCCGCTCGGCGCCGACGAGATCGCCGGCGCACGCAAGTTCTTCAACTGGGATTCGCCGCCCTTCGAGATTCCGTCCGACATCCTCGACGCCTGGCGCACCGCCGGCAAGGCCGGCGTCAAGGCGCGCACCGACTGGGAGGGCCGCCTGGCCAAGGCCGACGCCAAGCTTAAGGCCGAGTTCGAGCGCCGCCTCAGTGGCAAGCTGCCGTCCAATTTCGATGCCGTCATTGCCGACTACAAGAAGAAGCTCTCGGCCGACAAGCCGAAGGTCGCCACCCGCAAATCATCCGAGATGGCGCTGGAAGTCATCAACGGCGCCGTGCCCGAGACTATCGGCGGCTCTGCCGACCTGACCGGCTCCAACAACACCAAGACCAGCCAGACCAAGAACATCACGTCGGACGACTATGGCCAGCGCTATGTCCACTACGGCATCCGCGAGCACGGCATGGCCGCCGCCATCAACGGCCTGACGCTGCATGGCGGCCTCATCGCCTATGGCGGCACCTTCATGTGCTTCTCCGACTACGCCCGTCCGTCGATGCGGCTGGCCTCGCTGATGGGCATCCGCTCTATCTTCGTCATGACCCATGATTCCATCGGTCTGGGCGAAGACGGCCCGACCCACCAGCCGGTCGAGCATCTGGCCGCACTACGCGCCATTCCCAACCACAATGTCTTCCGCCCGGCCGACGCCGTGGAAACCGCCGAATGCTGGCAGTTGGCCCTCGAGTCGGAAAAGACGCCGTCGACCTTGGCGCTGACCCGCCAGAACCTGCCGACGGTGCGCAACGAATTCGTTGCCAAGAACCTGAGCAGCCAGGGTGCCTATGAGCTGGTTGCCGCCAGCGGCGAGGCAGCGGTGACGATCTTCGCCACCGGTTCGGAGGTCGAGATCGCGCTCGGCGCGCGCGACCTGCTGGAAAAGCATGGCCACCCGACCCGCGTCGTCTCGGTGCCTTGCTTCGAGCTGTTCGACCAGCAGAGTGACGACTACCGCAAGAAAACGATCGGCAACGCGCCGATCAAGATGGCGATCGAAGCCGGCATCCGCCAGGGCTGGGATCATCTGATCGGCTCCGACGGCATCTTCATCGGCATGACCGGCTTTGGCGCCTCGGGCACGATCGAGCAGCTCTATCCGCATTTCGGCATCACCGCCGAAGCCGCGGCCAAGACGGCGGAAACCCGCCTGCATGCCAAGTAGGTTCAAAGTCCGGCGAAACCGCGCGAAGCGGTTTCGCCGGACTGGCCTAACCTAATCGATTTAAATCCACGTCGCTGCGGCTGGATTCTTTCCGCTTCCGCCGCTATGAAACTGCGGACCCATCGTCTGCCCTCCAACTCCCAGGGAGAGAATAATGACCGTCAGAGTTGCCATCAACGGATTCGGCCGCATCGGCCGCAACATCCTGCGCGCCATCCACGAATCCGGCCGCAGGGACATCGAGGTCGTCGCCGTCAACGACCTCGGCCCGGTCGAGACCAACGCGCACCTCTTGCGCTACGACAGCGTGCACGGCCGCTTCCCGCACGAGGTGTCGGTTTCCGGCGACCAGATCACCGTTGGCAAGGAGACGTTCAAGGTCACCGCGATCAAGGATCCGACGCAGTTGCCGTGGAAGGAACTCGGCATCGACATCGCGCTCGAATGCACCGGCATCTTCACCGCCCGCGACAAGGCTGCCGCGCATCTGACCGCCGGCGCCAAGCGCGTCATCGTCTCGGCCCCGGCCGAAGGCGCCGACCTCACCGTCGTCTACGGCATCAACCACGACCAGTTGACCAAGGACCACATCGTCATCTCGAATGCCTCCTGCACCACCAACTGCCTGGCGCCGCTGGCAGCCGTGCTGCACGAGACGGTCGGCATCGAAAAGGGAATGATGACGACGATCCATTCCTACACCGGCGACCAGCCGACGCTGGACACCATGCACAAGGATCTCTACCGCGGCCGCGCCGCGGCCCTGTCGCAGATCCCGACCTCGACCGGTGCCGCCAAGGCGATCGGCCTGGTGCTGCCCGACCTCAAGGGCAAGCTCGACGGCATCTCGATCCGTGTGCCGACCCCGAACGTCTCGGTCGTCGACTTCAAGTTCATCGCCAAGCGGTCGACCACGGTGCAGGAGATCAACGACGCGGTGATCGCCGCCTCCAACGGCAAGCTCAAGGGCATCCTCGGCGTCACCCATCATCCGAATGTGTCGATCGATTTCAACCATGATCCGCGTTCCTCGATCATGGCGCTCGACCAGACCAAGGTGATGGACGGCAATTTCGTTTCGGTGCTGTCCTGGTACGACAATGAATGGGGTTTTTCCAATCGCATGGGCGACACCGCGGTCGCCTTCGGCAAGACCATCGCCTGATCGCAAAGCTCTCTTTTCGAGACCTGAAACGCCCGGCTTTGTCCGGGCGTTTTTCATGCGGGCGGCTTGCGCCTTCCCGATTTGTGTCCTGAGCGCCAAAACATCCGAAAATCAGCGGCATAAGCCAAAAAGCCACCCCGCCGCCTTGCACTGGTCACGTCTTCGCCCCACTCTCTCGCAAAGCAGGAGACAGACGAATTTGAGGGGCTGATTTCAGGATGGAGCATGCGATCTATCTCGTCACGCTGGTCGGCACAGCGCTTGTCGTCGCCGCCGCGTTTTCGAGCCTGATCGCCTTCCGCTTCGGCGCCCCTCTTCTGCTCCTGTTTCTCTGTATTGGCCTCGCCAGCGGCACCGACGGCCTCGGCATCCAGTTCGACAACGCCCGCATCGCTTATTTTGCCGGCTCACTGGCGCTGGCCGTCATCCTGTTCGATTCCGGTTTCGGCACGCCGCTCAATGCCTTGCGGCAGGCTGCGGGCCCGGCTCTATCGCTGGCGACCTTCGGCGTGCTTGTAACCACCGGCCTGTTCGGCGCCGCCGCACACTATCTGCTCGACCTCACCTGGCTGGAATCCTTCCTGCTCGGCGCAGCCGTCGCCTCCACCGATGCCGCGGCCGTATTCTTCCTGCTGCGCGCCGGCGAGATCAACCTGCGCGAACGCGTGCGCTCGACGCTTGAGGTGGAATCCGGCACCAACGACCCGATCGCCATCTTTCTGACCATCACGCTGGTCGAGATCATCGCCGCCCACGCCAACCCGGAGACCAATGTCCTGGTCACCAGCCTGTTCCTCGGCTTCCTCCTCAACATGGGCCTCGGCGCGGTTGTCGGCGTGCTCGGCGGCCTCGCCATCGTGCGCCTCGTCGACCGGCTCAATCTCGATCACGGCCTGCTGCCGATCTTCGTGCTGACCTTGTCGCTGATGGTCTTTGCCGCCGCTGGCGCCATTGGCGGCTCGGGCTTCCTGGCGGTCTACATCGCCGGCCTCATTGCCGGCAATTCCGATATCCGCGCCGTCACCATCCTCAAGCGTTTCCAGGACGGCATGTCGTGGCTGGCGCAGATCATCATGTTCCTCATCCTCGGTCTCTTCGCGACGCCGTCGCAGTTTCCTGCAATCATGGCGCCGGCGGTAGCGCTCGGCCTGTTCCTGATGTTCGTTGCCCGCCCGATCGCGGTCTGGCTCTGCCTGATCCCATTCCGTCTGCCACGCCCCGAAGTCGCCTTCGTCTCCTGGGTCGGCCTGCGCGGCGCGGTGTCGATCCTGCTCGCCATCACCCCGCTGCTCGGCGGGCTGGAAAACGGCCGTGTCATCTTCAACACCGCCTTCATCATCGTGCTGGTGTCGCTGGTCATCCAGGGCTGGACGGTTGGACCGCTGGCGCGCCGCCTCGGCCTGATAGTGCCGGCGCGGCTTGGGCCGCTGGACAAGGTCGAGCTGGAATTGCCGGGCTCGGCCCATCACGAACTTCTCGCCTATCGCGTCGCACACGGCAGCCCGGTGGCCCGCGGCGAGCGCATCCCACGCTGGGCACGGCCCTCGCTGGTGCTGCGCGACGGCCGCTCGATGCGCTTCCAGGACATGGGCCGGCTCGCTGCCGGCGACCAGGTCTACATCTTCGTGCCGGACCGCTATCCGCGCCTGCTCGACAAGCTGTTCGCCAGCCGCGCCGTGGTCGATCCCGAGGATGCCGATTTCTTCGGCGCCTTCGCTGTCGACCCGGCGCGCTCCGCCGCTGAACTGGAAGCGGCCTATACGCCAGGACTGACCGAAGCAGAGCAAAAGCTCACCGTCGGCGCACTGGTCACCACGCGGCTCGGCGGCCATGCCGAATATGCCGACCGCGTGCTGCTCGGTCCGATCGAGCTGATCGTTCGCGACGTCGATGACAAGGGCAAGATCACGGGCCTCGGCCTTTCCTTCGAGCCGACCGCTCCGGTGGCGCGGGTGCCGGTTTTCCTGAGCGCCGGCGAAATCAGCGATCGTGTCTCCGCCTTCATCCGCAACTGGCGCAAGCCGACCGAGACGCAGATGGCAGAGGCGCGGGCGGACGAGAAACCAGCCTCCGAGCCGACAGAGGAGAAGGCAACGATCGAGAGCTGACAACTTCGATTGTGGGTGCTGCCCTTCATCCGCCCGCCGGCACAGAATCGTGCCAACTTCAAAATTTCGTTTCGAATCCGGCCTAAGCCTTGCATCGTCGTCGGCGCGGGGTATGTTCCCGGCGATTTTTCGCGAAAGGGAACCCGCATGGCCGCCTTCAAGACCCTCGACGATATCGGCAACATCAGCGGCAAGCGCGTGCTGGTACGCGTCGACCTCAACGTGCCCGTTGCGGACGGCAAGGTCACCGACGCCACCCGCATCGAACGCATCGCGCCGACCATCGCCGAACTGTCGGGCAAGGGCGCCAAGGTCATCCTGCTTGCCCATTTCGGCCGACCCAAGGATGGCCCGTCGGCCGAATTCTCGCTGGAGCCGATCGCCAGGGCGACGGCGGAGGTGCTCGGCCGCCCCGTCGGCTTCGCCAGCGATTGCGTCGGCGACATAGCGGGAAGCGCCATCGCCGCCATGAACAAGGGCGACGTAGTGCTTCTCGAAAACACCCGTTTCTACAAGGCCGAGGAGAAGAACGATCCGGCCTTCACCGAAAAGCTCGCCGCCAATGGCGACATCTTCGTCAACGACGCCTTTTCCGCCGCGCACCGCGCCCATTCTTCGACCGAGGGGCTGGCGCATCTGTTGCCGGCTTTTGCCGGCCGCACCATGCAGGCCGAACTCGAAGCGCTCGAGAAGGGTCTGGGAAAACCGGTCCGTCCGGTCGTCGCCATTGTCGGCGGCGCCAAGGTCTCGACCAAGATCGACCTGCTGATGAACCTGGTGAAGAAGGTCGATGCACTCGTCATCGGCGGCGGCATGGCCAACACCTTCCTTGCCGCGCGCGGCACCGATGTCGGCAAATCGCTGTGCGAGCATGATCTCGCCACGACCGCCAAGCAGATCATGATCGAGGCGGCCGAAGCCGGCTGCGCCATCATCCTGCCGGTCGACGGCGTCGTCGCGAGGGAGTTCAAGGCGGGCGCGGCCTGCGAGACCGTCGCCATCTCGGATGTTCCGGCCGACGGCATGATCCTCGATGTCGGCGCCAAAACCGTGATGACCATCGGCGAATGGATCGACCGCGCCGCGACGCTGGTTTGGAACGGCCCGCTCGGCGCCTTCGAGATCGCGCCCTTCGACCATGCGACGGTGGCAGCGGCCAAGCACGCGGCGGCGCGCACCAAGGCCGGCAAGCTGGTCTCGGTCGCCGGTGGCGGCGATACGGTGGCGGCGCTCAACCATGCCGGCGTTGCCGATGACTTCACCTATGTCTCGACCGCCGGCGGCGCTTTCCTGGAATGGATGGAAGGCAAGCCGCTGCCCGGCGTCGATGTGTTGAAGAGGTAACTTGACGGGATTGGTGGTGCCAAAAGGGCGCTGGGAAGTTTCAATCGATTCGAGCTTTCCGATGCCATTCCTTTGGCGGTAGACTTCCGTTAAGCGCGGAACGAACCCCTTCAGGAGAAGCAGAATGAGCGAACGTCTCGAAGACATTGCCGCCGCGATCGTCGCCGATGGCAAGGGCCTGCTGGCCGCTGACGAAAGTTCCGGCACCATCAAGAAGCGCTTCGACGTCATTGGCGTTGAATCGACAGCCGACAGCCGCCGCGACTACCGCGAGATGATGTTTCGCGCCAGGGAAGCGATGACCCGCTTCATTTCCGGCGTCATCCTCTACGACGAGACGATCCGCCAGAAGGCCGCCGACGGCACGCCGCTGGTCGACATCATCAAGGCGGCGGGCGCCATCCCCGGCATCAAGGTCGATGCCGGCGCCAAGCCGCTGGCCGGCTTTCCCGGTGACACCATCACCGAGGGCCTCGACGGCCTGCGCGAGCGCCTTGCCGACTATTACAAGCTTGGCGCCCGCTTCGCCAAATGGCGCGCGGTGATCGACATCGACCAGGCCAAGGGCGTGCCCTCGGCCAATTCGATCGCCTCGAACGCCCATGCACTTGCCCGCTATGCCGCCCTTTGCCAGGAGGCCGGCATCGTGCCTATCGTCGAGCCGGAAGTGCTGATGGACGGCGCCCACGACATCGACACCTGCTACGATATCTCGAAGGCAACGCTGATCAAGCTCTATGACGAGCTCCATGCGGCGCGCGTCCTGCTGGAGGGCACCATCCTGAAGCCCAACATGGTGCTGGCCGGCAGGAAATCGGGCAAGGTGAGCAGCCCGGAAGAGGTCGCGGAAAAGACCATAAAACTGTTCCGCGAAACCGTGCCGGCAGCGGTGCCGGGCATCGCCTTCCTCTCCGGCGGTCAGGAGGACGAGGAGGCGACAGCCAACCTCAACGCCATCAACGCCATCGGGCCGCACCCGTGGAAGCTGACCTTCTCCTACGGCCGCGCGCTGCAGGCCGCGCCGCAGAAAGCCTGGAGCGGCAAGGCCTCGAATGTCGCCGCCGGCCAGGCCGCCTTCACCCATCGCGCCCATATGAACCATCTGGCGGCGCTTGGAAAATGGAAGGCGAGCCTGGAACAGGCCGCCTGATCACTGTTCTTTCTTCCTCCTTCGAACCCGGGCCGATGCGCCCGGGTTTTTTGTTTGTGACGTGCCGGGCTTGGGACGGAGTGTCCGCGTCCTTATTCCCCTTGGGCAAAATCCGGCAGCAATGTCGGGTTGGGCTCATCCCAAACGTCCTTGGGATGACATTCAGGGAGAGGTTCATGCATCGCAACAAGATTGTTTCGCGTGAGGACTGGTTCCAGGCGCACAAGGCGCATCTGGCCCGTGAGAAGGAACTGACGCGGCTTCGCGAGCGGATCGCTGCTGAACGGCGTGAACTGCCCTGGCTGAAGATCAGGAAGGACTATGTCTTCGAGACCGAGCACGGGCCAAAGAAACTGACCGACCTGTTCGCCGACAACAGCCAGTTGATCGTCTATCACTTCATGTTCGGGCCGGGCTGCGTCAATCATTGCGAGGGCTGCTCATTCCTTGCCGACCATATCGACGGCGCCAATCAGCATCTGCGGCATCACGACGTGTCGCTGATCGTGGTTTCGCGTGCGCCGCTGGCGGAACTTCTGCCCTACAAGCAGCGCATGGGCTGGAAGTTCGACTGGGTGTCGTCCTATGCCTCGGATTTCAACTTCGACATGCAGGTCTCCTTCACCGACAGGCAGATCGCCGCTGGTGACACCACGTACAATTTCGAGACCCGTCCCCGGACGTCGAAGGAGCTTCCCGGCAGCAGTGTTTTCTACAGGGACGAGACCGGCGACCTCTTCCTCACCTTCATGTCCCGCGCCCGTGGCGGCGAGGCACTGATCGGCACGTATGACTATCTCGACATGACGCCGAAGGGCCGCAACGAAACCGGCCCCTATCACGGCCTGATGGACTGGGTGCGCCTGCACGATGAATACGGCGACAGATCTGGAGCACAGGAGACTTGTTGCGACTAGAGCAATTCCAGGAAAAGTGTGAAGCGGTTTTCCCGGGAAAAGCGCATAGCGCTTTCCCTTGGGAATTGCGTCAAAACAAGAAGGCAGCACGACAACCGATCGTTCACGTCGGGCGCAACATGCGCTAAAGGGTGCGCATGCAGCGCCTTCTCGCCCTCCTCACCTGGCTCGCCTTCCCGGTCTATATCTGGCAGGGCCTCGGCGTGCGACGCCGCACCACGCGCATGCTGCCGGCGCAGGGGCCGGTCATGCACGAAATATCAGGCAAGGCGCCGGCGATCTCGCTTCTGGTGCTGGGTGATTCCTCCGCCGCTTCGGTCGGCATCGGCAATTCGGAAGATGGGCTTGCCGCGCAGCTCGCCGTGCTGATTGCGCAGAATACCGGCCGCGCCGTGCGCTGGCGGGCCGCCGGCTTCAATTCGGCGACCTCGGGCCAGATCCGCGACCATATCCTGCCCAATCTGTCGGCCGATCCATGGACGCATATCGTGCTGGCCATCGGCACCAACGACACCAAGAATTTTCACTCGGTGCCGCGCTTCAAGAAGGAGTTCGGCGGGCTGCTCTACGGCCTACGCGCCAAATGGCCGGAAGCGCGCGTGGTGTGGTCGCCGGTGCTGGAGTTCACGCGGGCGCCGGCCATGCCGCCGCTGCTCGGAAAAATCCTTGAAATCCGCGCCACCGAAATGAACCGGATGGGAGAACGCCTTTGCCTGGAGCGCGGCGCGGTGCCGGCGCCGCGCCTGCCGATCACCAATCCCGAGGTCGGCTTCGCCTCCGACGGCTTTCATGCCTCGGAAGCGGGTTATCGAGCCTGGGCGGAACATCTCGTCGACCTGGTGCTCGCCAGCTAAATGGCCGGCACGGGCCAGCTTGCCAGGTCCTGGTCTATGTCCAATGCCCAAGCACGGCTGTTATCGAAATCGCCGCCATCGCCAGCAGCGCCAGCTTCCAGAAGTCGCTGCGCCGTTTCAGCCCCGGCCAGCCGAGCGGCTTGATCAGCTGGATGACCATGATGCCAACAATGACGAGCGCGAGAAGTTTCGACATGCCGCCTTTGACCAGCAACGTGGCCTGCTGTCAAAGCACGTCCTTCGTTGCCTGAGAGAGTTCGCTGCCTGAGAGAGAATGGGCGCCGCGATCCCGAACCGGAACGGCACGCCTTTGACCGGCGCGCGATCTACTTCAGCGGCTTGAGTCCGGCCTCGATCGAAGCGCGCTTCGGTTCGAGGAACGGAGGCAAGGCCAGGCTTTCACCCAGCGTTTCCAGCGGCTCGTCGGCTGTGAACCCCGGCCCGTCGGTGGCGATCTCGAACAAAATGCCATTCGGCTCGCGGAAATAGAGCGAGCGGAAGTAATAGCGTTCGACCTCGCCGCTCGACGGCAGCCTGAACTCGGCCAGCCGCGCCGTCCATTGATGCAGCGTCTCCTGGTCCGGCGCTCTGAAGGCGACATGGTGAACCGCACCCGCACCTTGGTGTGCCGGCGCCAGTCCCGGCTGCACCAGGACATGCAATTCCGCCGCCGGCCCGCCCTCGCCCATTTCGAAGACGTGGACCTGGCCATCCGGCGAGGCATGGTCGCGGGCCTTGCGCATGTTCATCACCTTGGTCACCACCGCCTCGGTGTTGGTGATGTCGGGAACGCTGATGACGATCGGCCCAAGCCCGCGGATCTGGTGCTCGACCGGCACCGGGCTTTGCGCCCAGGGATGGCTGCCGCCTTTGCCGCCATCGCTGACCAGGCGCAGACGCTGGCCCTCGGGGTCTTCGAAATCCAGGCAGGGATAGCCGCCGATGTCGGCGATCTCTCCCGTCACGATGTTTTCGTCGGTCAGGTGCTGCTTCCACCAGGCAAGGCTCTCCTTGCTGCCGACCCTGAGGCTGGTCCGCACGATGCTGTGCGTACCACGCCGCTCGCGGCCAACCGGCCAGTCGAAGAAAGTAAGGTCGGTGCCCGGTGTGGCTTCGCCATCGGCATAGAACAGGTGGTAGGCCGAGGTATCGTCCTGGTTCACTGTCTTCTTGACCAGCCGCAGGCCCAGCACCCTCGTATAGAAATGAAGATTGCCAGGCGCGTTGGCAGTGATGGCGGTCAGATGGTGGATTCCTGTCAGTTGCAGGCTCATGGTCGTCTCCCTGGTTTTGGGGAAGAATTTTCTCCTTCCATATCAGAACTGCGGCCACGTCGCTGAAGGCCGCGTATTCCGACAGTCCGTCGCCGGAAGCTGAACAGCGGCGCCTGACCCGGGTCGTTGCGGTGAACAGTCGGCATGAGCAAGCCTGTGACAATCACGGTTTGATGTCGCGAAAGCAAGGTTCCCTTCCTGGCAAATGCACCGGTCGGAATTATCGTCGCCGTCCCGCCATCCTCCTGACAGACTGCTGTCAGGAGGGGTGTGCGATAGTGTCTCCATCAGAGAGAGGAGACTAGCTATGAACGGTTCCATCATTCTGCGCGGCGTGCAGCACTATGTCGGCAAGATCCGCACGATGCGCAATGAGATCCGCACCCAGCGGTTCATGAACTCGCTGCCGGCGGACATTCGCAAGGATGTCGGCTGGCCGGACATGTATGCGGAACGTCGCTTCGATGGCAATTGAGACGAATTTTTCGACACAGCGGTTGGATGTGGGCGCCCCAACGCCCAGATAAGAACTCCGGCGCGCGAGGGATGGAGCGAGCTTATGCCCGAACAGAAGACAATCGGCTTTCTCTTCATCGAAGGCTTTGCCGACTGGGAATATGGGCTGCTGGCGGCCTCGGCGGTCGAATGGTTCGGCGCCCGCGCCGTATCGCTGGCGCCTGACGGCAAGCCGGTGACCGGGATCAGTGGTTTCCGGCTGACGCCTGATCGTTCGGCCGAGGCGGATGAGAACAACGATCTCGACGCCATCGCCGTCATCGGCTCCGACGAGTGGGTCGGCAAGGCGCCGCCGGATGTCGCCGGCCTGCTCAATGCCGTCGCGTCGCGCGGCGGCGTGGTCGGCGGTATCTGCGCCGGAACGCTGGCGCTGGCCCGCGCCGGCCTGTTCGAGAAAGCCAGACACACCAGCAATGGCCGTGACTGGATCAATGGTCATGAAGCCGGTTATGCCGGCGACAGCAATTATCAGGATGTGCCGCATGCCGTGGCTGACGGCAAGATTGTTTCCGCGCCCGGTTCGGGACCAGGCACCTTCGCGCTTGCTTTTCTGAAGACGCTTTATCCCGAAAGAGGCAATGATCTCGCGCAGATGCGGACACTGTTCGCCAAGGAATATGCTGAAGCTTCCTGACAGTACGCTGTCAGGAGGGGCATGCAATGGTGCGAGCCTCGGACACTACGCATCGGCGGTCGAAAGGACGATCGATGAAGAGTTGGAACGACAGATTGAACACACCAGGCATCAACGGCGTGAAGCCGACGCCGCGCACTGTGGCCGATGTCATCGAGGGTCAGCCGATGCTGGTGCCGACAGCGCGTCAGGTCGATGATTTCATCCGCTCGATTCCCGAAGGCGTCGAGATGGACGTGCGTGCGCTGCGCACCGCGCTTGCCATCGAGCACGGCGCCGAAGTGACATGCCCGGTCACAACAGGCTACCATCTGCGCACCGTTGCCGAAGCCGCCAAAGAGGATTTGGAGCGCGGCATGACATTGAGCGATGTGGCACCGTTTTGGCGCGTGCTCGATGCGAAAACGCCGACGACGAAGAAACTGTCCTTCGGCGCGGAGTTCGTCGCCGCGCAGCGCAAGCGCGAAGGGCTGAAACCATGATGTATGCCACCCAAAAGCGTTCTGCGGTTTTGGGATAACGGCATGCGCAAAAAACACGATGCACACCGCCCAAAGGTGGACACCGGTTTTGGGCGACATGCATAGAGACAACGCCGAGGGACCATATGATGCGCCGCGCCGACAGGCTCTTCCAGATCGTGCAGCATCTGCGCGGTGGCCGTTTGGTCACCGCCCAGAAGCTCGGCACGTGGCTCGAGGTTTCCGAGCGAACCATCTACCGCGACATTGCCGACCTGCAGTCGACCGGGGTGCCGATCGACGGCGAGGCTGGTGTTGGCTACATGATGAGGGAGGGTTTCGACCTTCCGCCGCTGATGTTCACGCGTGACGAGATCGTCGCGCTGGTAGCCGGCGCGCGCATGGTGCGCGCCTTTGGCGGTGCCGCCATGGCGCGTGCCGCCGACGAGGCGCTGGTCAAGATCGGCGCCGTCCTGCCCGATACCGAAAAAGACCGCATCGCGCGCACCGAGATACACACGCCGATGTGGGTGGTCAGCGACGCCGCGCGCGAGGCGATCGACCTGATCGAGCGCGCTGTCGAAAAGCGTCAGGTGCTGACCATCGACTACTCCGACGAGGCCGGGCGCGGCACCGCCCGCGATATCCGTCCGCTTGGCCTGTGGTTCTGGGGCAAGGTGTGGACGCTGGTCGCCTGGTGCGAGATGCGCGATGATTTTCGCGCGTTCCGCATCGATCGCATCGCCTCCGTGGTCATCGCAGGCCGTATCTTCAAACCGGAGCGTGGCAAGCAGCTTGCCGACTTCTACCGGGCGGTGGAGCGCAGCGAAGATTATGGCATGGCGCCGGATCGCGCCGCGCGGACCTGATACCTGACGCACCCCATAAAAAAAACCCGCTCGAAGCGGGCTTTTTTATTGGAATGTCGGACAATCTCACTCGTCGTCGTTGTCCGTGTTCTTCGACTTCAAGGCCGAGAGCTTGGCGAACACGGCGTTGGCATCGAGTTCGGCATCCTCGTCCTTCGGCTTCTCGGGAGCAGGCACCAACCGTTCGGTCAGGGCCGCCGGCAGCAGCGTGTCACCGACCGGCTGCGCCTGTTCGCGACCGCGCGAGGCGCGGTTGACTTCCATGTCGAGGTCGATCTGCGAGGAAAGGCCCAACGTCACCGGGTCCATCGGCTGCAAATTGGCCGAGTTCCAGTGCTTGCGTTCGCGGATCTGCTCGATCGTCGACTTGGTGGTGCCGACGAGGCGCGAGATCTGCGCATCCTTGAGTTCGGGATGGTTGCGCACCAGCCAGAGAATGGCATTCGGCCGGTCCTGACGCTTCGACAGCGGAGTGTAGCGCGGCCCCTTGCGCTTGGATTCAGGCACCCGCACCTTGGGGTCCGAAAGCTTCAGGCGCTGGTTCGAATCCTTCTCGGCGCGCGCGATCTCGTCGCGGGTAAGCTGGCCGGTCATGATCGGGTCCATGCCCTTGATGCCTTGCGCCGATTCGCCGTCGGCGATCGCCTTGACCTCGAGCGGATGCAGCCCGCAGAATTGCGCAATCTGCTCGAAAGAAAGCGCGGTATTGTCGACCAGCCAGACGGCGGTCGCCTTGGGCATCAGCAGCGTATTGGCCATTTAAAAATCCTTCTCGTTCGCCCGCGTTCCCGCGCGGGCGGTGGTTTAGGCCACCAAAAAATGGGAAATTCGCGGTCTGTATAACCGCTCTCTTGCCGTTTCGCAACGCTTTTGGAAGCAATCGCCGGAAGCCGTGGGGCCTTACCGAAACGGTTCCGCGCTCTTGAGCAGAACGACAAGCTGGCTTTGCTGGCGGGTTCCGGTCTTGGCAATAATCCGTTCGAGACAATGGCGCCCGGTCTCGACGGTGATGTTGGAGCCTGCCACCGCTTCCAACAGGGTTCGCCCATGTGAGAGCGCCGAGGCAAGATGCCATGCCGAAAACTGAGGTCAATCCTGCTCGATGACTGGCATCGGTTGAGACGGTCCTCGATCATCCCGGCCCTAAAACGACAAAACCCGCCGGACTGGGTCCAGCGGGCTCGGAACCGCGACGAAAGTCGTCTGATGCGGCTCTGGCTTCCACGGTCTGGTCCGCCGGAGCGGACCAGACCTGACTTCAGATGGCCCTGCGGGCGATCTTTTCGATGTCGGCGCGGTTGATGCCGAGATCGCTGAGCTGACGTGCGTTGAGACGGTTCAGTTCGCGGACGGTCTCGGTGTACATACGCCAGTTACGGTAAGCGCGGATCGGGTTCATGGCAGTCCTCCAGAATGATGTTCGTTTCGATGGTGCTCAAATAGGCGTCATCGATGAGGACTTGAATGGCTGATTTTGCATAGCAATAATGCAAATGCTGCATTGCAGCATTAAGCTTCTGTTCATCTTGTAGGCAGCCGCCGGTACGGACCTCGCTCGCTCGGCCTGCAGGCCGAGCGAGGCAATGCCGCTGTCAGCCGACGTCGAGCACGATCTTGCCGATATGCTCGCCGTCTTCCATGCGCTCATGCGCCCGCCAGGCTTCGCTGAGCGGGAAGATCATGTCCATCACCGGTGCCACTTTGCGGGTGCCGAGCAGCGGCCACACCTGCGCTTCCAGCGCCGCAGCTATCGCCGCCTTGAACTCGACGGTTCGCGGCCTCAGAGTCGAACCGGTGTGGGTAAGCCGCTTCACCATGATCTTCGAAAAGTCCGCGCTTGCGACAGAACCGGCCTGCACGGCAATCTGGACGATACGGCCCTCAACCGCCGCGGCCTCGTAATTGCGCGCCACATAGTCACCGCCGACCATGTCGAGGATGACATTGGCGCCCTTGCCACCCGTTGCCTCCTTCACCGCCGCGACGAAATCCGCCTCGCGATAATTGATGGCGCGGTCGGCGCCGAGCTTCAGGCAGGCATCGCATTTCTCCTTGCTTCCGGCGGTGGTGATGACATAGGCGCCGAAAGCCGAGGCAAGCTGGATCGCCGTCGTGCCGATGCCGGACGAGCCGCCATGGACGAGCAGCGTCTCGCCACGCTTCAGGCCGCCGCGCTCGAACACATTGTGCCAGACGGTAAAATAGTTTTCCGGCACGGCCGCAGCTTCCGTGTGGGTAAAGCCGGCCGGCAGCGGCAGCACACTGCCGGCATGAACCTTGACGTATTCGGCGTAGCCGCCGCCGGGCGTCAGCGCGCAAACGCGGTCGCCGATGCGCCAGCGCGATATGTCGTCGCCAACGGCCGCCACTTCGCCCGACGCCTCGAGGCCCGGCAGGTCCGACGCGCCGGGCGGCGGCGGATAGGCGCCCTTGCGCTGCTGGATATCGGGCCGGTTGACGCCGGCGGCATGCACCTTGATCAGTATCTCGCCGGGACCGGGCAGCGGCACGTCGCGCGTTTCCGGTTTCAGCACCCGTGGGCCACCCGGCTCCGAGATCGCGATGGCCGTCATTCTTGCCGGAATTTTCTGTCCGCTCGCCATGAGATTTCCCGTCTTTTCTCGCCGTTATCCGACCGGCTGTTTGCATCGACGCCCCTGCCCTATGTATGCTGATTGCCAAATCAGGCAAATGGCCAATCTGGTCTTGGCGGAGGAGGAGCGACGATGGCGATCTTCGACGACGAACCCAAGAAGAAGGCACGCCCGCACGAGATCGGGCAGGATCTGTCCTTGCTTTCCGTTGGCGAGCTGTCGGAACGCATCGGCATCCTGCGCGACGAGATCGCCAGGCTGGAGGCCGAGCTCAAGGCCAAGGACAGCACCAAATCGGCGGCCGAAGCACTGTTCCGTCGCGGATAGGTGCGCGGGCGCAAAGAGCCCGCCGCCGAAAAGCCCGAATGCGACTGTCTTCAGACCCAGCGCCCCTGTCAAACACGAGCCGGATCAAACAATGTTCGCAACCTACCGACCGATCCTCTCGCTGCTTCGCGGCACCGCCTTCCTGCTCGCGGCGTCCGGATTGCACGGGCTGCTCTTGCCCCTGCGCGGCCAGTTGGAAGGCTTCTCGACCGCATCGCTCGGCCTGATGGGCACGGCCTGGGCCGGCGGCTTCGTCACCGGCTGCTTCTTCGCGCCGCGCATCGTGCGCCGCGCCGGCCATGTGCGCGCCTTCGGCGCCTTTGCCGCATCCGGTGCCATCGTGGCGCTGCTCACCGGGCTGATCATCGACGAATATGTCTGGATCCTGCTGCGCGCCTTCACCGGCTTCACCATGGCCGGCGCCTTCATGGTCATCGAAAGCTGGCTGAACGAGAAGGCCAGCAACGAGAACCGCGGCACCGTCTTTGGCCTCTACATGATGGTCACCTATGCCTCGATCATGGGCGGGCAGATGATCGTCGCCGGCGGCGACGTGAAGTCGGCCTCGCTGTTCATGATCACCGGTATCCTGTTTTGCCTGTCGCTCATTCCGACCGCGGTTTCGAGTGCCTCCCACCCCAAGCCGTTGCAGGACGTCACGCTCGACGTCAAAGGCCTTTATGCCAACTCGCCGGTGTCGGCGGTCGCTTGCGTGTTGATCGGCATCGCCAACGGCGCCTGGGGCACGCTTGGCGCGGTCTACGGTGCTCGCATCGGCATTTCCACGGCAGAGATCGCCCTGATGATGAGCCTTGTGGTTGTTGCCGGCGCCGCCATGCAGCTTCCGGCCGGGCGCCTGTCCGACAAGACCGACCGGCGTTTCGTGCTGGCGGGGGCAGCTTTCGGCGCGGCTCTGTTCGCGCTCTTGATCTTCCTGTTCGAGCCACGCTCCGGCGTCTTCATCATCGTCTTCACCGCAGCCTATGGCGCCTTCGCCTACACGCTCTATTCGATCGCCGTAGCGCATGCCAACGACCACGCGCGCTCGGAGGATTTCGTCAAGGTGTCGGGCGGCCTGTTGCTGCTCTACGGCTTCGGCACGATGATCGGACCCTTGCTGGCCGCAGCCCTGATGGGCTGGATGCGCCCGGAAGGCCTGTTCCTGGCGACCGCCTTCGCGCATCTTTGTCTGGCCGGCTACACGCTGCTGCGCATCAGCCGCCGCGCGCCGGTGCCGATCGGCGACCGTGACGCCTTCAAGACGCAGCCGGCCGACCGCTCGGTCACTCCCGAAGCATTGCGGCTTGATCCCAGAAGAAAAGCAGAAGCAGACGGTTGAGATTCGAAAGGCTTTGCCTCACTAATACAGACATGATGTTTTCCGACGCCTTCATGGCAATTGCCGATCCCAACCGGCGCCATCTTCTGGAAGAACTTCGCCGCGGCCCGAAAACCGTCAACGAGTTGGCCGCAGGTTTGCCCGTATCGCGCCCGGCCGTTTCGCAACATCTTAAAGTCCTGCTCGACGCCGGGCTGGTCCACGCCAAGCCGGAAGGAACAAGGCGCGTCTATACGGTGAGCAACACCGGCTTCCTCAAACTCAACATCTGGCTCGATCAGTTCTGGGAAGCCTGACCCCGATCAGCCGTTGTTGTAAGGGAAGAACTTGAAGTAGGGCTCCGCCTCCTCGATCACGCGGGCGAAGGAAGGCCGCTGCAGCAGGCGATCGTGATAGCGCTTCACGGCCGGATATTTGTCGCCGAACGGCTCGACCTTGTTGGCATAGAACAGCGCGGGGGACGCCGCGCAATCGGCCAAGGTGAAGCTGTCGCCCATCGCCCAGGTCTTCGAGCCCATGTCCTGCTCGATGATGGCATAGGAGCCGCGCAGCTGGGCGCGCGCCTGCTCGACGCCGAACGGATCGGTCTTGTCCTGTGGCCGCAACCGGTCGCCGACGATCTTCTGCATCGGCTCCTGCACATAGAAATCATAGAAGCGGTCGGCCTGGCGAACTGCCAGCGCCATGTCAATGTCGGCGGGAACGAGGTCGACCGGCCCCGGATAATGCGCGGCCAGATATTCGACGACGATGGTCGATTCCAGCACCGTGCGGTCGCGCGCATCGTCGCGCAGCGCCGGCATCTTGCCGATCGGCGAAATCTTCAGGAAGACCTCGCGCGACTCGGCATTGCCGAGATCGACGATATGAGGCGTGAACGGGATGCCGTTTTCATAGAGCGCGATCAGCGGCTTCCAACAGAAGGAGGCCAGCGGGTGGAAATGAAGCGTCAGGGACATTTTTCGCTCGTTTGTTTCGTGGATTGTCGGTGGCCGCTCCGTGCGGCATGCCTATTGCGGTTGGCCTTATTCGTCAAAGCCAGCCTATGCTGCCTCAACCGGCTTGGACATGCGCGACGATTGCTGCGGATATCTCGGTCCAATCGTCGGGATGCAGCTCATGGCCGCCGCCTTCGATGCGGACAATTCTCGCGCCAGTGGCCGCCTCGGCCTGCGCCTCGCCATGCTCGATCGGAAAGATCGGATCCGCCGTACCATGGATGACCAGCAGCGGCGCCGCCATCTCATGCAGGCGGCCCTTCCACGCGTCGCCGCCCTTGAGCATGAAATGGTTGGTCGCGCTCAGCAAGCCGCCGGAGCGGTCGTAATCCTGCTCGATGAAAGCCCGCATCCGGGTTTCGTCGAATGGGTGCGCGATGCTGGCGATCGCCCGCGCATCCCTGACGATGAAATCGACCACCTGGCCACGGTCCGACCAGTCGACTTTGGCGCCCTCGGCCGAATGCTTGATATAAGCATCGCTGGTTTGCGGCAGATGCGAGGTGTCGGTTCCCACGGGCGAGCTGCTGATGACGGTCAGCGATGCGACGCGGGATGGGTGCTTGAGCGCCACAAGCTGTGCGATCATGCCGCCCATCGACATGCCGGCGACATGTGCCTTGACGACGTTGTGCTCGTCGAGAACATGCATCGCATCGCCGGCCATGTCGTCGAATGTGTAAGGCGGCTCTCCCGGTCCATATTTGGTCGACCGGCCGGTATCGCGATCATAACGGATCACGAACAGGCCGGCATCGGCCAGTTTCCGGCACAGCGCCTGCGGCCACCAGAGCATGGAGGCCATCGCTCCCATGATTAGCAACAGTGGCGGGTTCCCCGGGTCGCCAAAGGCTTCGGATATGATTTCGGGGCGTTCGATCGCCGTCATTGCGCGGTCTCTTCTCTGCAATACTGATTGCATTTTGCAATCGGTTGCACGATAATAAAACTGATACGATAATGCAACCGGTTTGTTGGAGAAATCTCATGAGCATGGATCGCCGGTCCGGGTGCCCGATCAACCTGTCGCTGGAAGTGTTCGGCGACCGTTGGAGCCTGATCATCCTTCGCGACATGATCTTCGGCGGCAGGCGCCATTTTCGCGAGATGCTCAACGGATCGATCGAAGGCATCGCCTCCAACATTCTCGCCGACCGGCTGAAGCGGCTGATGGAATTGGGCATGCTGACCAAGGCCGACGATCCCTCGCACAAGCAGAAGGCGATCTACAGCCTGACCGAGATGGCGATCACGCTGGTGCCGATCCTGGCCCATCTCGGCGCCTGGGGCCGCGTCTGGCTGCCGGTCAGCGACGAACTGTCGATCCGCGCCGAACTTCTGGAAAAGGGCGGACAGCCGATGTGGGACAAATTCATGGACGAGTTGCGCCACGAGCACCTCGGCATGCCGCTCGATACAATGTCTGGCCCTTCTGTCCACGCGACCTTGCAGGCCGCCTATGAGGCGGTGGTTGCCAGCAAGGCCCTCGCCGCCAGCCCGGCCGCGTAACCAACTTATTTTCCCGTTTGGGGGTCGGCTCTGCTAGAAGAGGCGGAAAGCCATAATTCACGGGATTGGATAAGGTCTTGGTTGAGAACTCTCGGGATGCTGCCCGCGCGCGCGCCGACCTGCGTTTCAAGAAGCAGGAAGAGGCGGCAACCGTCCGCCAGAAGGCAATGGCCGAATACGTCGCGGAGAGTGACGCCCGTCAGGCCAAGACCAACAAGCTGCGGGCACTGCGTCTCGCCAAGGAAGCGGAAGATCTCGCCAACGCGCCGGCGGCACCCGCCAAGAAGCCGGCCCGCGCCAAGAAGAAATAGCCATCCCCCGGGCACGTCTGGCGCCATACAAACGGCAACGCCGTACCCGGATGGTGTCGGCGAACGCCGATTTCCATCCCGCCTCTTCACGCGAAGCACTTTCAACCGAAACCGGGATGTTATCTCGCCCGCCGACCGTCAATGATCGACGCGTTTTCAAACAGGAGACTGCCATGACCGCACTGCCGCTCGAAAAAGCCAGGCAAATCATCGATGCCGCCTTTGCCAAGGGCGCCGATCTCAAGCTCAAGCCGCTCGGCGTCTCGGTGCTTGATGCCGGCGGACATCTGGTCGCCTTCCAGCGCCAGGACGGCGCCTCGTTCCTGCGTCCGCAAATGTCGGCCGGCAAGGCCTATGGCGCGCTTGCCATCGGCATGGGCTCGCGCAAAGTCGAGGCCTTCGCCAAGGAGCGCCCGCATCTCGTCGCCGGCATCTCGGACGTATCGGGCGGACGCGTGCTGCCGGTCGTCGGCGGCGTGCTGATCCGCGACAAGGCCGGCGCCATCATCGGCGCCGTCGGCATTTCAGGCGACACGTCGGACAATGACGAAGCCGCGGCAATCGCCGGCATCGAGGCCACCGGTTTCACCGCCGATCCGGGCTGAGCATCCTTCGACATTGAGGCGAGGCTGCGTTGAGGTTCAGGTCAGGCCGAGTCGAAAATGGTGGCCTCCGAGAACCGGAGCGGAGCGTACTTTTGGGTACATGAGCACCGGAAGCGCAGGAGGCCGCCATTTGCAAGCCGGCATCACCTGAATATCAATGCAGCCTTAGTTGAGATTGATGTCCCGGCTCGCCGACCGCATCGACACCGCGAATCCGGCCAGCACATCGAACAGCGCGATGACCATCAGCGTGAAGAAGACGGAGTGGGCGGCGCCCTTTACCAGCAGGAACTCGACCAGGAACGCCACGAAGACCAGCGTCGACAGAAGGTGGTCCATGATCGAGGCATTGGTGGTGCGCACCGATTTCGCCATTTCGAGGAACAGGAAGATCAGCCCGATCAGCACCATCAGATCGCCAAGCGTCATCGAGAACACGCCGCCCGACATCATGCTGAAGGAGAAGACTTCGCTCGCCCACGGATCGTCACCGCTGCCGAATATTCCCAGCAATCCGAGATTGTAGAGCACGAAAGGCACGATCAGCAGCGGAATGGCACCGAACATCTGGCGTCTCCATTTGGGGGCAATCCTTTGTAGAATGCGCCACAGGCACGCCGTCAAGATGTTTCGGTGGCCGCGCTGAACACGGTCGAAGACCGCGCGCAACAACCATGTCAGCCCGTTGCCCAGCTGGAGAACTGCAACGATTGCCGCCCGCGCTTCGAGATGCGCGCCACCCCGCCCCCAAACGCAAAAAAACCGGCCACTGGCCGGTCCTTTTGTAATTCAAACCTTTGGAAAAGCTGGTCTCAGCTTTCCTTGGGCGTCAGCACCTGGCGACCGCGATACATGCCGGTCTTCAGGTCGATATGATGCGGGCGGCGCATTTCGCCGGAATTCTTGTCCTCGACATAAGTCGGGGCCTTGAGAGCGTCGGCCGAGCGGCGCATGCCGCGCTTGGACGGAGAGGTTTTTCGTTTCGGAACGGCCATGGATATGCTCCATTACATGGTCAAAAAGCCCCGCCCGCCCTCGTGAAAGGGCCGTGTCGGGGCCGGAATCTGAGAAAGTCGGGTGCCTATACACGCCCTGCGCCGTTTTGGCCAGCACTGGCGCGAATTTTTTTGAGTCGGCTAGCGGAGACAGCCGACATAGGCGCCGGAGCGGCCGGCGCGCCGCTCGATCAGATTGGCCAGCCGTCTCAGGCCCGGTCCGGGTTTGGCCGGATTGCGGGCGATGGGATTTGGCAAGGAGACGGCAAGCAGGGCGGCCTGTCGTCGCGACAACTGTTTTGCCGAAACGCCGAAATGGTGCTGTGCCGCGGCCTCGACACCGTAGATGCCCGGCCCCCACTCGGCGATGTTGAGATAGATCTCCATGATGCGCCGTTTCGACATCACCGCATCGAAATAGACGGCCAGCGGCAGTTCGACCACCTTGCGCACCGAACCCAGCGGCCGTGACCAGAGAAACAGGTTCTTCACCGTCTGCATGGTGATGGTCGAGGCGCCACGCGTTGCTTCACCGGCCAACGCGTCGTCGACGACGCCCCGCAATTCGCCGAGATCGACGCCACGGTGGAAGCAGAACTGCCCGTCCTCCGACATGATGACGGAATTGGCCAGCACCGGCGACACGTCGTCAATCGACACCCAGCGGCGGTCATAACCGGAGAACGTCGCCAGGTCCTTCAGCATAAGCGTCGAGACCGGATGCACAAAGGATGGCAGATAGAGGAACGTCAGCACGACCGGAATCAAAGCCAGCACCGCGGCCACGACGATGCCGCGCCGGACCCAGCGCTTGAGACCACGGCGGTTTACGCCTCGCGATCTCGTCGCCATGTCCAGCTTTTCGGTTTCATGATCGACGATCGGTTCCGCCAAGCCGTCCAACCCGTGCCAGAGAGCTCGTTTTGAAACTCGCTCCTGTGAGTCATATGACGGTGTTTTCGAGAACCGGAGCGGAGCGTACATTCGAGTACGTGAGCACCGGAAGCGCAGAAAACGCCTTCAGATGACCGCAGGAGTAGAGTTTCCAAACGGGCTCTTACTGCTCCGGCATAATGGCGCTTGCCTTCTTGCGCAACGTCTGAGTGTCGGTTACCGGTCCCGGCCATGACGAATGACGACGAAATGGCGTTCGAAATGGCGCTCATCCGACGCGCTGCCGCCGTCGAGGTAATGCTGCGCCGGCTGCTCGACGACCGCGCGCTTTCGGGCGAGATCGCCCGGCCCGGTCGGCTGATGGCGGCGATGCGCCACGGCGTCTTGAACGGCGGCAAGCGCCTGCGCCCCTTCCTGGTCATGCAAAGTGCCGCACTTTTTTCCGCCGACGGCGAGGCGGCGCTGCGCGTCGCGGCAGCGCTTGAATGTGTGCATTGCTATTCGCTGATCCACGACGATCTGCCGGCCATGGACGACGATGATCTGCGCCGTGGCCAGCCGACCGTGCACAAGGCCTTCGACGAGGCGACCGCCATCCTGGCCGGCGATGCCTTGCTGACGCTTGCCTTCGACATCATCGCCGACGAGGCGACCACCCTGCCGGCAGAGCGGCGGGCAGCATTGGTGCTGGCGCTTGCCCGCGCGGCCGGGGCGGGCGGCATGGTCGGCGGCCAGAAGCTCGACCTCGAAGCCGAACAGGCGCCACCGGACGAGGCCGGCATCATCCGGCTGCAGGCGATGAAGACCGGCGCGCTCATCCGTTTCGCTTGCGAGGCCGGCGCCCTTATCGCCGGCGCTGCCGCTGAGGATCGCGAGCGGCTGGCCGAATTCGGTTCCGCGATCGGCCTTGCCTTCCAGCTTGCCGACGACCTGCTCGACCTGACCGCCGATGCCAGCCAGATGGGCAAGGCGACGGGCAAGGACGCTGCCGCGGGCAAGGCGACGCTGGTCGCGCTGCATGGCGCGAATTGGGCGCGCAGCCAGCTGCATGGCCTCGTCGAACAGGCGCATGCACTGCTCGAGCCCTATGGCGACGACGCCCAGTTGCTGAAGGACGCGGCGACATTCGTGGCGGCGCGTAACAGCTGAGGTTGGGGCCAACCAGGACATCGTCCTAACCAAAGCACTACGTCCTCCGCCAGCCGGTTCAGAGATTGAACTTGAACGGAAGCCTGCCGAAGCAGAGGATCCACATCGCTTTGCCATCCGCACGGCAACCACGCGGTGCGGACAGAGTTGGAGGGATGCCATGTCGACCACCGACAAGCTGTTCAGCGGTTCCATTGCCGAGGTCTACGACCGGGCGATGGTGCCGCTGATCTTCGAGCCATATGCGCGGGATCTGGCGGAGCGGGTGTCGAAGCTCGGGCCGCAGTCGGTGCTCGAAGTGGCGGCGGGCACCGGTGTGGTGACACGTGCGCTCGCAGCGAGGCTGCCGGCGCAAACACGCATCGTGGCTACCGACCTCAACCAGCCCATGCTCGACCACGCGCGCACGCGGATGACGGACGATCCTCGTATCGTCTGGCAGCAGGCCGACGCCCAGGCGCTGCCCTTCGAGGACGCACGGTTTGATGCCGTGGTCTGCCAATTTGGCGCGATGTTCTTCCCCGATCGGGTGGGAGCCTACGGGCAAGCCCGGCGGGTGATGCGGCCGGGCGGGCATTTCCTGTTCAACGTCTGGAGTGCCATCGAAGAGAACGAGTTCGCCGAGGAAGCGACGCGGGCGCTCGGCCATCTCTTTCCCGCCGATCCACCGCGCTTCATGGCGAGGACACCGCACGGCTACCACAATGCCGACGCCATCCGCGCCGACCTGCGTGCGGCCGGATTCCACGACGTCGCCATAGAGCCTCTGGATGCCGTGAGTGCCGCTCCGTCGCCTTATGACGCGGCCGCGGCCTATTGCCAGGGCACACCCCTGCGTGCCGAGATCGAGGCGCGCGGCGGCTCGCTGGAAGAGGCGACGCGATACGTGGCGAATGCCATGGGGAAGCGGTTCGGGGAAGGCCCGGTGAGTGGCCGCATCCGCGCCCTCGTCGTGGCGGCGGCCTGATGCATGTCGCCAGAGTGACCTCGGTTAGGGGAGAATGGCGGCCTTGGGAACAGAGACTAAAGCGGGTCGTCTGAATTCGTTCAGACGCCACGCTTTCCTTGCGAAAGGATTGTCAGGGTCAAAAAGCTGTCATCCATCCAGAGATTCGTATGGTTGGCCTATCCACACGAAATTTTAATGTAAATGAAGCGTAATCCCGACCATTAGAATGATGCGTATGTGTTGGGGTTGCGCATGCCGGAATATTCGTCCTTCATCCGGTCAGTCCGGATTCGCTATATTTCTGGTTTGCTGATCTTCGCGTTGGCTTCCGCAGGCATCGTGATTGCGCTCGATCGTGTCAATTCCTTTCGCCGTGACATCGATGCGCTGAGCAGCAACCTCGTCGTCTTCACCCGCGATCTGCGCAACGCGACCAGCTTTGCCGAGACGACCGGCACAGCCTGGCGGGCGGAGACACGCGATGCGCTGACCACATCGGCGCGCGGCCATTCGGAACGCCTGACCGGCGAGATCGAGACGCTGACCGCCCAGCTTGCGGCGATCAAGCCGCGCCTGTCGACCAAGACCGTCAACGAGCTCCAATCCGCTTCCGTCAACGGCGACCTGTTCTGGTCGCCGCGCGACATGGTGCGCAACTTCAACCTGATGTCGATGGCGCAGAAGGTCGACGAATGGAGCTATCGCGAGATCCGCAACCAGAACGACCTGTTTGCCCAACCCATGCTGGTCCGCGTCCGCACCGCCATGGACGATGAGCGTCACCTGGCCGATGCCTCCAGCGACAGGCTGTTGTTGTGGGCGAGCGGCATCCTGTTCGCAGCCCTTGCCATCGTCGCCTTCTGGATCTTCCGCCCGATGGAAGTGGCGATCCGCCGCGCCTTTGCCGAATCCGCCGAATCCCTGTTCAAGGCCGAGGCCGCCGACCGCGCCAAATCGGAATTCCTGGCCAATATGAGCCACGAAATCCGTACGCCGATGAATGGCGTGCTCGGCATGGCCGAACTGCTGGCCAAGACCGATTTGACGGCGCGCCAGAAGACCTTCACCGACGTCATCGTCAAATCCGGCAATGCGCTGCTCACCATCATCAACGACATCCTCGATTTCTCGAAGATCAATGCCGGCCAGCTCACTCTCGACCCCGCTCCCTTCCGCCTTTCCGAGGCGGTCGAGGATGTGGCGACGCTGGTCTCGGCGCGCGTCGCCGAAAAGAACCTCGAACTGATCGTGCGCGTCGACCCGCGCCTGCCGGCCCATGTCGTCGGCGACGCCGGCCGGTTCCGGCAGATCATCACCAACCTGCTCGGCAACGCGGTGAAATTCACCGAAAAGGGTCATGTGCTGATCGATGTCGGCGGCGAGATCGTCAACGACGTGGTCCAGCTCAAGGTTCGCGTCGAAGACACCGGCATCGGCATACCGGCCGAGAAACTGCAGAACGTGTTCGAGAAATTCGCGCAGGTCGACGGCTCGTCCACCCGCCGCCATGAGGGCACGGGGCTGGGCCTCGCCATCGCCGCGCGTCTCGTCGACCTCATGGCAGGCAAGATCGGCGTCGAAAGCGAGATCGGCCGCGGTTCCGTGTTCTGGTTCGCCGTGCCGCTGCCCGCGCATCATGCCGCGGCGCGTGACGAGATCGTGCCGGTCGACGTCACCGGCGCGCGCGTGCTGGTCATCGACGACAATCCGGTCAACCGCGAAATCCTGCTCGAGCAGCTCAGGAGCTGGAGCTTCGATTGTGCCGCCGCCGAAAGCGGCGCCGTGGGCCTGGCCTTCCTCGACCGCGCCTTTCAGCTGGGCGCCGCCGTCGACTGCATCATCCTCGACTACCAGATGCCGGGCATGAACGGCGCCGACGTCGCAAGAGCTATTGCTTCCGACAGCCGGCTGTCCTCCATCCCGGTGGTGTTGCTGACCTCCGTCGACCAGGTCGATTTCGGTAAGATGATCATCGACTTCGGCATTGCCGCGCACCTGACCAAGCCGGCGCGCTCCGCCGTCCTGCTCGGCACCGTCATTTCGGTTGTGCAGAAAGCCCGTTCGCAGGTCGGCAAGGCGCAATTCGTCCGCGAGCCGATCGTGCAGGCTCCCCGGGCAGCACCACCTGCCTTTACCGTCATCCGCGGCCCGGCGATGCCGGCCACTACAGTGCCGGAATCGGCAACCACGCCGAACGGACCGATCGACATCCTCATTGCCGAGGACAATGACGTGAACCAACTGGTGTTCGGTCAGATCCTCAATGGGCTGGGCCTCAGCTATCGCATCGCCGGCAATGGCCGCACGGCGGTCGAGATGTATCGGGCGCTGCGCCCCAAGCTGATCCTGATGGATGTCTCGATGCCGGAGATGAATGGCTACGAAGCGACCCGCGCGATCCGGGCCATGGAGACCTCAACGGGCACCCATATACCGATCATCGGCGTCACCGCGCATGCGCTGAAGGGCGATCGCGACAAGTGCATCGAATCGGGCATGGACGACTATCTGCCGAAGCCCGTTTCGCCCGACCGCCTCGGCACCAAGATCGGCACTTGGCTCAGCGAGACGGTGGTGGCCAAGACCGCCTAGCCTGCATCCGCGGATGCGTCAGACGGATGCGTCCAGAAGATAGCGGCGCATCCAGTCGAGGCTCGTGTCGTCGGAGAGCTTCGCAACGCCGGGGCTTACATCCCCGGCGTCAGGTGCTCGGACCCCCAGGGCTTCGCAGATGCCTAGCAACGTCGCGGCCGGGTTCGCGGCAAGACGCTCATAACCGACCCGCAGCGGGGACATGCCTTGCTCAGTGAACCAAATGTTCCAGGCTGCATCATAGGTCTCGAGTTCCGTCACGTCACGCCTGATCCGCTTGAAATCATATTGGGGCGCTTTCGGCGGCGCGGCCCTTTCGATCGACGATGAGGTTGTTGCCGTGCCCGGCCATCGCGGCGATGGCGTGGCGCATGGCGCGCAGGGTTCGCGCCCCAACCGGTCCGGTCCTGATCACGACCGAAGGCTTGCCGTCCCGTTGGATGGTTTCATAGGAAAAACCATCCGCATGGTCCTGCATGGCGTCGGGCAGCATCGCGATGAAAGTGTCCATCTGGACATGCAGGAAGGGCTCGGCGGTGATTGTCTGCAACGCCTTGGCGATCGAGCTCTTGCCGGCACTGCCGACACCGTTGAGCAAAATGATCCTGGCTTTCACCTTCAGACGCCTCTCTCAGACAAAACATCGTGCCGGCAGGGGTCAAATTACCGGTTGCGCACCACCACGCACGCCCCGCCGATGCTTTGCAATTTCTGGCAGATGACATTGGCGGCGGCACGGTCGTCGACGCCGATTCTGACCGCGTAGATGCCGCGCCGGCCGATTGGCGTGCGCACCCGGCTGACCACCGGATCGTGCCCGTTGAGCAGGGCCGGGAACCGGCTCCTTACCCTGAGCCACTGGTTGATCGCGGCACTGCGGCGAAAATTGCCGGCCACCTGGATGCCCCACGGCTTTATGTTGATCGAGGCCATCGCCACGGTCCGCGACATGATCACCGGCAGCCTGCGGCAGGCGACGGCAAAATCCGTCTTTACGTCGAGCGGCTCGATCTTTCCGGCATAGGCCCGGTCGGTGAACTTGTCGGCCGGCTCGCCCATGATGTCGAAGACATAGCTTTCGGTTTCCATCGGCAGGAAGCCGCCGGAGCTGAGCCAGCGCGACACCCGGCTCTCACCAGCATTGTAGGCCGCCGCCGCCAGGCCGAGATTGCCATAGCCGGTTTTCATTTCGGCGAGATACTTTGCCGACGCCGGGATCGCCTGGTTGATGTCGAAGGAATTGGTGAGCCCGCGCATCTTGGCGGTGCCCGGCATGAACTGGGCGATGCCTTCGGCGCCGACCGGACTAACAGCGTTGGGATCGAAACGGCTCTCCTTCCAGATCAGCCGGGCGAAGAAATCCCTGGGCAGGCCGTTCTGGTCGGCATGGGCCTTGATCAGGGTGCAAACCTTGTCAATCAGCCGCTGTTTGGCGGATTGCGGCGGATCGGCTTGAACAGCTGTCGAGCAGACCAGGGCGCAAAGCAAAACGAGCGTCGCCCTGAGGAAACGCTGCATCGCGCCTACTCCGCCGCGGCCTTGCCGCGACCAAACCGTTGCTCGATATAGTCGGCGACCATTTTCTCGAAATCCGCCGCGATCGACGGCCCGCGCAGAGTCGCCGCCTTCTTGCCGTCGACGAAGACAGGCGCCGTCGGCGTCTCGCCGGTGCCGGGCAGCGAAATGCCGATGTCGGCATGCTTGGACTCGCCCGGGCCGTTGACGATGCAACCCATCACCGCGACCTTGAGGTTCTCGACGCCGGGATATTTTTCGCGCCACACCGGCATGTTCTTCCTGAGATCGGCCTGGATGTTCTGAGCCAGCTCCTGGAAGACGGTGGAGGTGGTGCGGCCGCAGCCGGGACAGGCGGCGACGATCGGCACGAACTGCCTGAACCCCATGGTCTGCAGCAATTCCTGCGACACCTGCACCTCACGTGTGCGGTCGCCATTCGGCTCCGGCGTCAGCGAGATGCGAATGGTGTCGCCAATCCCTTGCTGTAGCAGGATGCCCATGGCAGCCGAAGAAGCAACGATGCCTTTCGAGCCCATGCCGGCCTCGGTGAGGCCAAGATGCAGCGCATGGTTGGAGCGGGTGGCAAGCTCGGTATAGACGGCGATCAGATCCTGCACGCCGCTGACTTTGGCCGACAGGATGATTTTCTCGCGGCCAAGCCCGATCTCTTCCGCCATCTCGGCCGACAGGATCGCCGACTGCACGATCGCCTCGCGCGTCACCTCTTGCGCGGTCAGCGGAAAACCCTTGTCCTGGTTGTCGTCCATCAACCGGGTCAAAAGCTCCTGGTCGAGCGAGCCCCAGTTGACGCCGATGCGCACCGGCTTGTCGTGTTTGATCGCCATCTCGACGATCGCGGCGAACTGCCGGTCTTTCTTGTCCTTGAAGCCGACATTGCCCGGATTGATGCGATATTTGGCCAGCGCCTCGGCACAGGCCGGATGATCGGCCAAAAGCTTGTGGCCGATATAATGGAAATCGCCGACCAGCGGTACGTTGATGCCTAGCCGCTGAAGCCGCTCATGAATGCGTGGCACGGCGGCGGCACTCTCGTCGCGATCGACGGTGATGCGCACGATCTCGGAGCCGGCCCGGTGGAGTGCTGCGACTTGCGCAACAGTCTGGTCGACATCGGCCGTGTCGGTGTTGGTCATCGACTGCACGACAACGGGCGCGCCGCCGCCGACGACCACGCCGCCGACATCGACGCCAACCGAGGTGCGGCGGGGAAAAGGAGAGGAAAAATATCCGGTCATGCCGGCAGCCTTTTGTCTCTGGAGCGCCATGCGTCCACTTGAACGCACAAAGTGCGCTCCGGGCCGATGCGCTAAAGTCCGGGCATGAGGTGGAGGAGCAAAGATGGCTTGTCAATGGCGACAGGTCGCCACTGGCCGGAATCGGCCCGCCGCCAGAGGCCAGAAACAATCGATGATCTGGCGAAAACGGGCGACGGCCGAAGCTGAAATTAGCCCTGTGGGGGTCCAGCTTAGGCTGATGCCCGATGCTGGAAATCAAAAACCACCATGCCGGCGGCAGGCACCGCCGGGAAAAGAGGCCGCGGATCGCAAGCGGCTAGGTCAGCAGGGCATCAATGCGTGGTCGGTTTCCCTCTTAGTTTTTCAATCGCATCCTTGAGTGCCAGCTTGCGTCGCTTGAGATTCACGATTTCGAGGTCGTCGACCGATGGATGGTTCATCGCGTCATCGATTTCACGTTCGATGTCGCCGTGTTTCCGCTGCAACTCATCAAGATGGGATGCAAGAGACATGATTGGTTCTCCCTTTCATGGTTTCCTCGATTGCAGCCGTCACGGCGCGTCCACCGCAGGTTCGCTTTCTGTGACGGCACGGTGACAGTGTGCCACCTTCCGGCAACGATGTCGAATGATCCGTGGTAGCATTCCACGACAATGTGAAATGTGATATGGGCTGCGCGCCGGTTGCAAAATCCCGCCGGCCCCGCCCAATCAGGCCCATTTTTGGGCGCCGCAGACGTGCAGACGGTAGATAATGTCCGATCAGGAACAGGCTGATATCCGCCTCGAATATTCCCGGCTGAAGCAGGAGCACGCGGATTTCGATGCGGCCATCAACGCGATGATCGCCATGGGCTGCGATCCGCTGCAGATCCAGCGCATGAAGAAGAAAAAGCTGTTCCTCAAGGACCGGCTGATGGCGCTGGAAGACAAGATCATTCCCGACATCATTGCCTGAACCAGCATTCGATCGTTGGCGCGCCTAGGCCGCGATCGAAAGCCTCGCGGCACGATCACGCAGCAGGCCGATGAGTTCGCCGGTCCGCTCCTCGGACGTATCGATGGGAACCACCAGGCACATCGTCGCTTCGACCTTGCCCGGCGCTGAAAGGACCGGCGCGGCAAGGCATTTCGTATAGGCATCGACAAGGCCCGAGGTGACGCAATAGCCGGTGACCTGCGCTTTTGCGATGTCGGCGACGAAATCGTCGAGCCGCAGTTTGCGCCCGTCGGGCAGCACCAGATCGTCGTCCGACACCATGCCTTCGATCTCAGCCTTCTCCAGCCCCGCCAGAAGCAGCCGCCCCGAGGCCGTCCAGGGCAGCGGTATCTGCAAGCCGGTAGCGGAACTGATGCGGAACGGCCTGGTGCCGGGACTCGCGTGGACGATCGTATAGCGCCCGCTTTGCAGCATGCACAGTTCGGAAGTCTCGCCGGTCTCGCGCGACAGATTGTCGACCTCCTGACGCCCCCGCCTCAAGAGGTCGTTGCCTCGCACATAGTCCATTCCATAGAGATAGAGTTTCTTGCCGAAATAGACGCGATTGCCGTCGCTTTCCATTTCCAGCAGTCCCGCATCGACCAGCGACCGCACCAGCGTGTAGGTCGTCGAGCGGGGCGCGTTCACGCCCTTGGCAAGGTCGCCAATGCCGATCGCCCGCTGGGTCGTGTGAAGAAACTCCAGAATCTCGAGCACCCGGTTGAGCCCTTTTTCACGGGAGCCCGAAATCTTCTCGCCGGCTGAAACTGCCGAGGCATTGCCATCTTGCATTGTCGATTCCCGGTGTTAATATCTGTCTTGTACAGGATACACTCGTCTCTTGTAAGAGACAAAATCACCGACGCGTGTCCTGCCTGTGCACAAGGGGAACACAACACGAAAGGAGGTCGCCGTGAACGACACATCCGGAAGACGTGATTTTCTGAAATTGGGAATGGCAGGGCTGGCCACGGCTGGCGTGCTGGCAACCATCGATGCCCAGAAGGCCGCTGCCCAGGCAGCACCCGACAGCCTGCTGCGCACCGTGCTCGATCGCGGCAAGCTGATCGTCGGCACCGGCAGCACCAACGCGCCCTGGCACTTCGAGAACGATGCCGGCGAACTCGTCGGCATGGACATCACCATGGGACGCATTCTCGCCAAGGGCCTTTTCGACGATCCGACCAAGGTCGAATTCGTCATGCAGGATCCGGCTCAGCGCATCCCCAACGTGACCACCAACAAGGTCGACATCACCATCCAGTTCATGACGATGAGCGCCCAGCGCTCGCAGCTGGTCAATTTTTCCCGGCCTTACTATGTCGAGGGCGTCGCCCTGCTGAGCCTTCCGACCGCCGAGAACAAGACCTTCGACAAGCTGCTTGCCGGTGGCGCGGCGACACGTATCTCCATCCTGCAGAATGTCGATGCCGAGGCGCAGGTGCATTCGGTCCTGCCCGAGTGCCAGGTCATGCAGATTGATACCCAGGCCAACGTGCTGCAGGCGCTGGAATCGAAACGCGTCGATGCCGCTGCCGTCGATCTGTCCACGGTGCGTTGGCTCGCCTCGCGCAATCCGGACAAATATTTCGACGCCGGCAAGAGCTGGCTGAGCATGCTTTATGGCGCGGCACTGCGGCAAGGTGACCTCGACTGGCTGGCCTTCGTCAACGCGACCTTCACCATCGCCATGTTCGGTCACGAAAATGCACTCTACGATGCCGCCTTCAAGGACTATTTCGGACAGGAGCCGCCGGCGCGCCATCCCGGCTTCCCGACCATTTGATCTGCATCGGGGGGAAGGGCGTATCCAGCGCCCTTCCGCCTCCCTAGAGCAATTCCAGGAAAAGTGTGAACGGTTTTCCGTCCGGAATTGCGTCAAAACAAAGAGTTAGAGCGGTTTGCCGTTTCCGTGAAACGGTGAACTGCTCTAAAGCCTGCGGCACTGAGGCGGACGCATGGGCTATGCCCTCAATTTTAACCTGATCTGGCGGCACTTCGACAAGCTGTGGGGCGGCCTGCTGCTCAGTCTCGAGCTTGCCGTCATATCGATCGCCATCGGCATCGTCATCGGCCTGGTTCTGGCGGTCTGGTATGTGTCTGCCGGGCGCATCGTGCGCACCATCATCGCCGCCTATGTCGAATTCATCCGCAACGTGCCGCTGATCCTGCTCGTCTACCTCGTCTTCTACGGCCTGCCGACGGTGGTCGATATCGCCTACAGCGCGCCGACCTCGTTTGTCGTCACGCTGTCGCTCTACAGCGGCGCCTATCTGGTCGAGGTGTTCCGCTCCGGGCTCGAAGCCGTCCCGCGCGGACAGCTGGATGCCGGCAAGGCAATCGGCCTGACTCCATGGCAAAGGCTGCTCAATGTGCGCCTGCCGACCATGCTGCGCATCACGCTGCCGGCACTGTCCAATACCTTCATATCGCTGTTCAAGGATACGTCCGTCGCGTCGGTCATCTCGGTGCCGGAACTGACCTACGGCGCCCAGTGGATCAACTTCAACACCTTCCGCATCGTCGAGGTCTATCTCGTGGTCACCGCGATGTATCTGGTGACCGGCTACATCATGCTTTTTGCGCTTCGGCTTGTCGAGCGCCGGTTCAGGGCGGCGCGCTGACATGCTCATCCAGATCGCCTATGCCTTGCCTTTCCTCGCCCAGGGCTTTGCCCTGACACTGTGGGTATCCCTGCTGGTCGTGGTGTTTTCCCTGATTGCCGGCGTGATCATGGGCGTCGGCCTCGTCTATGGCCCTGTACCGTTGCAATGGGCCGTGCGCATCTTCAGCGACACCATCCGCGGCATCCCTATCCTGGTGCTCATCTTCTTTGTCTATTACGGCCTGCCGGCCGTCGGGCTTCATCTGCCATCCTTCTGGGCAGCCGTGCTGGCGCTCACCCTGTTCAAGACGGCGCAGGTCGTCGAATACCTCAGGGGTGCGGTCGGCTCCATCCCGAGGGGGCAATCCGAGGCGGCAATGGCGATCGGACTGACCTTTCGCCAGCGGCTCGCCTACGTCATCTTCCCGCAAGCGTTCAGGCGCTTCCTGCCGCCCTGGATCAACGGTGTCACCGACGCGGTCAAGGGCAGCGCGCTGGTGTCGCTGCTCGGCATCACCGATCTGATGCAGGCCATCAACCAGGTCATTGGCCGCACCTACGAAGCCATGCCGCTCTATGTTCTCGGCGCGCTCATCTACTTCGCGGTCAACTACGCGCTTTCGCTGGCCAGCCGGCGGCTCGAGCGGCGTTTCTCCTTTATCCGGGAATAGCAAGATGTCCACCAGCTCGACCACCGTCCCGGCCCTTCTCGATGTCACCGATGTTTCCAAATCCTTTGGAACCGTCCAGGTCCTGCGTTCGGTCAGCCTGCAGGTGGCGCGTGGTGAAGTGGTGACGGTCATCGGCCCCTCCGGCAGCGGCAAGACCACGCTGCTGCGTTGCGTCAACTTCCTCGAAAGCTACGACAGCGGCTCGATCCGCATCGACGGCAAGGAGGTCGGCTTTCGCGAAACCGGAGCCCGCCAGCGCCGTAGCGAACGCGACCTCGCCGCGATGCGCGCCGAAACCGGCATGGTGTTCCAGAGCTTCAACCTCTTTCCGCACCTGACAGCCGCCGGCAACATCATGCTTGGTCTCACCAAGGTGCGCGGCAAGAGCCGTGCGGAGGCCCGCACCATCGCCGAGCACTGGCTCGGCCGGGTCGGTCTCGCCCACAAGGCCGACAGCCTGCCCGCCGAGCTGTCCGGCGGCCAGCAGCAGCGTGTCGGCATTGCCCGTGCCGTGGCCATGGGGCCCAAGATCCTGCTTCTCGACGAGATAACCTCCGCGCTCGACCCGGAACTGGTCGGCGAGGTGCTCGAGGTTGTGCGCAGCCTGGCCGAGGACGGCATGACGATGGTGATGGTCACGCACGAAATGGCCTTTGCCCGCGATGCATCGAGCCGCATCATCTTCATGGCCGATGGCGGCGTCAGCGCGGCGGGTCCACCCGCCGAAATCCTGGCGGCGGACACCGACAACGAGCGCCTGCGCACCTTCCTGGCACGCTTCCGCGCCTCGCATTTCTAGAACGGGACAGCGAACGCTGTCGCAAGGAGCCTTTTTTGATGACGCCTTATATCCGGCTCGCCGAGTTGGGCTTGACGCTGCCCGAGCCGCCGACCCCGATCGCCAACTTCGTCACCCATGCCGAAAGCGGCCGGTTGATCTTCCTGTCCGGCCAGGGGCCGCTGCGGACCGACGGCACGCTGTTCACCGGCAAGGTGGGAGACGACGTCACCGTCGAAGAGGCCTATGGCCATGCCCGCCTCACCGGCCTCAATCTGCTCGCCGTCATGCACGCAGCCACTGGCGACCTTGGCCGTATCGTGCGCATCGTCAAGCTGCTCGGCTTCGTCAATGCGACACCGACCTTCAGCGACCACCCGAAGGTGGTCAATGGCTGTTCCGACCTGTTCGCCGATGTGTTCGACAGTATCGGAGGCCATGCCCGCTCGGCGATCGGCGTCGGTTCCTTGCCCGGAAACATCACCGTCGAAATCGAGGCGGTCGTCGAGATCGCCGCCTGACCTTTTAGAAAATGGGATCGCAGAGATGAAAACCTATTCCGCCAACGGCTCCAACACCACGATCCGTGAACGGCTCGGCCTTCGCCCGATCATCAATGTCTCCGGCACGATGACGGCGCTCGGCGCATCGATCATCGTCCCGGAAGCGATCAGCGCGATGGCGGAAATGGCCTCGCAATGGGTGGAGATGGACGATCTGCAGCGAGCCGCGAGCACGATCGTCGCACGCCTCACCGGCGGCGAGGCCGGTTTCATCACCGCTTGCTGCGCCAGCGGCATCACCATGGCGATCGCCGGCGCGATGACGGGAACCAACCTGCTCGCCATCGAACGCCTGCCTGACAACACCGAGGACCTCAAGTCGGAGGTGATCGTCCAGCTCGGCCACATCGTCAACTATGGCGCCCCGATCGACCAGTCGGTCCGGCTGGCGGGCGCCAAGGTCGTGCCGGCCGGCACGGTCAGCGTGACGCAGGACTATCACGTGCGCGACGCAATCCGTGACCGCACGGCGGCGGGCCTCTATGTCGTCGCCCACCACACCGTCCAGTATGGCATGCTGTCGCTGGAGGAATTCTGCGAGATCTGCCACGCCAGGGGCGTCCCGGTGATTGTCGACGCGGCTTCCGAATATGACCTGCGCGGCTTCCTCGCGCGCGGCGCCGATATTGTCATCTACAGCGGCCACAAATTCCTGAGCGGGCCGACCAGCGGCATCGTCACCGGGCGCAAGGATCTGGTTCGAGCCGCCTATCTGCAGAACCGCGGCGTCGCCCGCGCCATGAAGGTCGGCAAGGAAAGCATTGCCGGCACCATGGCCGCACTGGAAGCCTGGGAAAAGCGCGACCATGCCGGCATCCGCCGCCGCGAAGAGACGGCACTCACCCTGTGGAAGGACACATTGCAGGGCCTGCCGGGCATTGTCGCGCAGATCATCCCCGACCCGACCGCCAATCCTCTGGACCGGTTGCAGATTTTTGTATTGCCCGAAAGCCGGTTCACGGCAGCCGGTCTCACCTCGGAGCTCGCCGCCGGCTCGCCGCCGATCATCGTGCGCAACCACGAGGTGGAGCGCGGGCATTTCTTCCTCGACCCCTGCAATCTTCATCCCGGCGAGGCCGAGATCGTCGCCGAACGGCTGCGCTCCATACTGACCGCGAAGGACCGTCCCGCCGATGCCATGAAGCCAGTCCGCAAGGAATCGTCTGGCGCCTTGCGCTGGCCGGATTGAAACACCGGGCTTGCCTGAAAATGCGCCGGTCACGATCGGCACACGCCATCACGCGACCGTGAACGGCTGAATCCGCGCCAGCCGGGAATAAACCGCCGCCGCCCCGGGTCTCCTCAGCATACGCCACTCCTGGCGTTGAGGAGATCGACATGACCCATCATCACGACGACGACAACGGGCACATCAGCCGCCGCCATGCGCTGGAGTGCATGATCTGGGCCGGCACCGGCGTGCTGTGGACGATTTCAGGCGGCATACCGGTGTCGCTCAACCTGCTCGGCGCCGCACAAGCTGCCGAAGCCATGGCCACCGGCTTCACCTTCCTGCAGATCTCCGACAGCCATATCGGCTTCGACAAGGCGGCCAACCCGCATGCCATCGACACGCTAAAGGAAGCGATGGGCAAGATCCAGGCGCTGCCGCAAAAGCCCGCCTTCATGATCCACACCGGCGACATCACCCATCTTTCCAAGGCCGCACAGTTCGACAATGCGGCGCAGATCATCGGCGGCGCCGGCTTCGACGTGCATTACGTGCCTGGCGAGCACGATTTGATCGACGACGGCAACGGCAAGGCCTATCTCGACCGCTACGGCAAGGGCACCAGGGGTGCCGGCTGGTATTCGTTCGACCAGAACGGCGTGCATTTCGTGGCGCTGGTCAATGTCGTTAACCTCAAAGCCGGCGGGCTCGGCAATCTCGGCGCCGAACAGCTGGCGTGGCTGGCGGATGATCTGAAAGCGCTCAGCGCCTCGACGCCGATCGTCGTCTTCGCTCACATCCCGCTATGGGCCGTCTATCCCGAATGGGGTTGGGGCACCGACGACGCGGCACAGGCGCTCAGCCTGCTCAAACACTTCGGCTCGGTCACCGTGCTCAACGGCCACATCCACCAGATCATGCAGAAAGTGGAAGGCAACGTCACCTTCCACACCGCGCGCTCGACCGCCTTCCCGCAGCCGGCGCCGGGCACCGCCGCTTCGCCCGGACCAATGACGGTGCCGGCCGGACAGCTGCGCGGCCTGCTCGGCACCAGCAGCGTCACCGTCAAGCAAGGCGGGCAGGATCTCGCCATCATCGACTCGACGTTGGCTTGAGCCTGAACAGCAAGGGAAATCACCATGCTTTGCATACGCCTTCCGGCCCGGCACATGGCCGCGATCCTCACCGCCTTCACCTTGACCACGGCGACCTGCCAGCCACTGCGCGCGGCCGATGCGCCGATGGTCAGAATCGAGAACTTTGCCTTCACGCCGCCGGTGCTGACGGTCAAGCCCGGCACCATCGTGACCTTCAGAAACGACGACGATATTCCGCATCTGGTCGTTGCCAACGATTCCTCCTTCCGCTCCAAGGCGCTTGACACCGGTGACACTTATGAATTCACCTTCACCAAAGCAGGCGACTTTGCCTATTTCTGCGGACTTCACCCGCATATGCAGGGCAAAATCACCGTCGCTCCCTGAGCGGGCGCGGCAAATCCTGCCCGGAGTGCCGGTTCATGGTGCTGACTTGAGCGAAAAGGCCTTGGCCGAGCGCTTCGGCGAGGTGGTGCTGCCCCATCTCGGCGATGCGCTTGCGCTGGCTCGCTGGCTGACCGGCAACACAGCCGACGCCGAGGATGTGGTGCAGGAAGCCTGCATGAAAGCACATGCCGGCATATCTGGCTATGCCGGCGGCAATGCCCGCGCCTGGCTGCTCACCATCGTGCGCAACACCGCCTACACCTGGATGTCGCGCAACCGGCCGCGCGGCATGCTCGCTGTCGGTGACCTCGGCGATCTCGACGAGATGGCGGCAGCGCACGGCACCAGCCTGCCCGACGAGGATGGCCCGGAAGCAAGCCTGATCGCCAGGGCCGATGCGGCAGCCCTGGAAGGGGCGATCACAGCACTGCCGCAGCCGTTCCGCGAGACGTTGGTGCTGCGCGACATCAACGGCCTCAGCTACCGCGAGATAGCGGCCATGCTGGGAGTACCGATGGGCACCGTGATGTCGCGGCTGGCCCGCGCCCGCGGCCTGCTTGTATCCGAACTGGGGAGAGCGCCATGACCAACCATGACGACGGACTGCCCAACGATCCCGAGGGCATCAGGCTGATGATCCACGCCTTGGTCGACGGCGAACTCGACGCGGCGGCCGCACTTGCGGTAGAACGGCGCATTGCCGCCGACCCGCAGCTTGCCGCCGAACACGCCCGCATCATTGCCTTGCGGGGCGCACTCGGCCGTTTGCCGCGCCCCGATGTCAGCGACGCCTTTCGGGCCCGCATCGCCGCACTTGGCGCGACGGTCACGGCACAACCGACGCAAGACGTGCCGACGCAGGACGAAGCGGCCGGGCCGCGGCGGGGGACGCTGTCGCCGCAACCGGATCAAATAGGTGTAGGCCAGCTTCACGGAACCTCGAGACGAGCCACAGAGACACGCCCATCGCAGACGCGGGCGCTGCCAGGGGCGCGCCGCTTCGGCTCGTTCGACTGGCGTGCTCTTGCCGCATCCATCGTGATCAGCGCGGTGCTGGCCAGCGGAGCCACGCAATGGGTGATGGTCGACAACACGTCCGACAGTTTCGCAGCTGGAGTCGCCAGCGGACATCGCCGCAGCCTGCTCGCGGCGAGCCCAATCGATATCGTCTCATCCGATCGCCATACGGTGAAGCCGTGGCTCGACGCCCGGATCGGCGTGTCGCCGCCGGCGCCCGACCTTGCGCAGGACGGTTTCGCGCTCATCGGCGGCCGGGTAGAGGTGATATCAGGCCGACCGGTCCCGGCGCTGGTCTACCGCCATCGCGAGCACCTGATCACGCTGGTCGCCGAACCTCAACAGGGCGGGACCACCACTGAGCCCGAGGATCTCTCGTCGAGCGGCTTCTCGCTGGTACACTGGAGCGACGGCGCCTTCTCCTACTGGGCGATCTCCGACATGGAGCGGCCCGAACTGGACGACTTCGTCGCCCGCTTCCGCAAGGCGGCGGTGTGAGGACTGCCCTGCCTCGTTCCTGATCCCACCGCGCTGACAGGCTTCTCCAACCTGCAACGTCAGCCAGGAAATCGCCGGTTCTTAGCGCGCCTTTGCACGGTTCCGCCCGGCCGCTACCGCAGCCGGCAGCGACTCGTCGTCCTCTCAAAACAATAACTTTACAAACATTCGTACTGATGTAAAGTTATAACTATTGAAGGATCGATCATGCCTGCCCATCGTTTCGCCACGCGCCTGAATTCCTTTGCCTCGCGGCCGCAGGCCGAATGGCCGGACCTTGTCGGCAAGCCCTCGCTGCTGCAGATGGCGGCGCGCGCCGCCAGGGTTGCCGGGCTGACCGACCTTGATCTGAATTTCCCCGACCATGTCGGTGAAAAGCCTGCCGAGATCGCCCGCAAGCTCAACGACCTTGGCCTTTCCATCAATGGCTTCGCCATGCGCTACTACTCCAATCCGGCCTTCAAGCTTGGCGCCTTCACCAATCCGGATCCGGCGGTGCGCCGTGAAGCCATCGACCTGACCAAGGCCGGCATCGATGCCGCGCGCGAGGCAGGCGCCAGCCTGATGACGCTGTGGCTCGGCCAGGATGGCTTCGATTACGCCTTCCAGGCCGACTACGCGACGCTTTGGCAACACGAAATCGATGGGATTCGTGAAGTTGCAGCTCATGATCCGGATTGCCAGATCAGCCTTGAATACAAACCAAACGAACCGCGCTCCTACAGCCTGATGCCGGATGCGGCGACGACGTTGCTGGCGATCCGCGATGTCGGCTTGGCCAATCTCGGTGTCACGCTCGATTTCGCTCATGTGCTCTATGCCGACGAACAGCCGGCCTTTGCCGCTGCCCTGGTGGCGCGCCACAGCAAGCTGCTCGGCGTGCACCTCAACGACGGCTACGCCAAGCGCGACGACGGCCTGATGGTCGGCGCGGTGCATACGTTGCAGACCATCGAGCTGCTCAAGCAGATCCGCCGGGACGGCTACGGCGGCGCCATCTATTTCGACACGTTCCCGGACATGACCGGGCTCGATCCGGTGCGTGAGTGCGAAGTCAACATCGCCACCGTCAAGCGCATGCTACGCGTCGTCGACCGGCTGGAGCAGGACAACCGCCTGTCCGCCGCCATGGACAGCCAGGATGCGGTGACGTCGCAGGCCATCATCCAGGAAATCATGCTTGGGCCGGACGTGTGACGAGGGGGGCATGGATGACCTTGAGCGGGCTGGACCTGAAAGCGGTAGGACCGCGCATCCGCATGATGATGCCGCATCTCACCCCGCTGGAGGCGAAGGTGGTGGAAACCGTCTTCGGCCGGCGCGGCTTCGACGAGAGCATTCCGCTGAAGCAGATCGCCGAGGAGGCTGGGGTGTCCGAGGCGATGGTGGTCAAGATCGCCAAGAAACTAGGCTTCTCCGGCTATCGCGACTTCCGCACCGCTGTCTATGAATACAGCCGCCTGCCGACCGCCGAGATGCATCAGGAGCTGTCGTCGGACGACAGTTCCGCCGAGATCGTACAGAAGGTTTTCCGCACCTCCATCCAGGCACTGGAGGAGACACTGGCGATCCTCGACATCGAGGATTTCGACCGCGCCGCCGATCTTCTCTACCGTGCGAAGAACCGGGATTTCTATGGCGTCGGCGGCTCGGCACAGATCGCCCGCGACGTCTCGCACAAATTCCTGCGCATCGGCATCCGCGCATCCGTCTATGACGATTCGCACATGATGCTGATGTCGGCCTCGCTGCTTGGCGGCGACGACATCGCCGTCGGCTTCTCGCATTCGGGCAACACGTCGGCCGTCGTCGACGCCATCCAGCTGGCCCGTAAGAACGGTGCCCGCACGCTGGCCATCACCAACTACGACAACTCACCGCTGGCCGCGGTCGCCGACATCGTGCTGTGCTCGACCGCGCAGGGCTCGCCACTGATGGGCGAGAATGCGGCGGCGCGCATTGCCCAGCTCAACATCCTCGACGCGTTGTTCGTGGCGGTGGCGCAGCGCGACTACCAGGCGGCGGAGCGCAATCTCGGCCGCACCATGTCGGCGGTGACATCGAAACGAAAAGACCGGGGCTCATGAGGACATCGCCGCTGGTCACCGTGTTCGGCAGCCTGCATTACGACATCATGGTCGATGCCCCAGACCGCCCGCGCAAGGGCGAGACGGTGACCGGCCATGCCTGGCATCCCAAATGCGGCGGCAAGGGGGGCAACCAGGCCGTCTCGGCGGCACGGGCCGGCGTGCGCGCGGCGATGATCGGCGCGGTCGGCGACGATGATTTCGGGCGGGCGCTGCTGGCCAACCTCGATCGCGCTGGCGTCGACCGTCGCTTCGTGCGGGTGGCGCCCGGCGTCGGCTCTGGCATTAGCGTGGCGATCTTCGACGCAGGCGGCGACTATGGCGCGGTGATCGTCTCGGGCAGTAATCTGACGCTGTACGATGCCGACATTGCCTCGGCTTCAGCAGTGGTGGCACAAACGGCGGTGCTCTTGTTGCAGAACGAAGTGCCGGAAGCCGCCAACATTACCGCCGCACGCGCGGTGAAGGCGCAGGGCGGCCGCGTCGTGCTCAACGCAGCCCCCGCGCGCAAGCTCTCCGGCGAGTTGACCGCGCTGGTCGACATCCTCGTCGTCAACGCCGTCGAGGCGGAGTTCCTGGCCGGCATGGCGGTGGTCGAAACGCTTGACGGGGCCGCGCAAGCCGCTCGGCTGCTGGCCGATCTCTATCGGGTGGCGATCGTCACGGCTGGCGGTGAGGGCGTTGCCTGTTGCGATCGGACTGGCGATGCCTTTGCGCTGCCGGCCATCCCGATCAAGGTCGTCAGCACGCATGGCGCAGGCGATGAATTCGTCGGCGCGCTGGCCGCGGGGCTTGCCCGTGGGGAGACCGTGCGGGCGGCCATCACCGCCGCCAACGCGGCTTCGGCCTTGCTGGTCTCGACGCCAGAGGCCGAGCGCGACGGCATCTGACTGGCTGGTTTGCGTCTTGCCAAACCGCTGCGGCGGCCGCCTATCCTTGCGGCTTCGCGCGAATTCCGCTAAGGCGCGCCTTTGTCGCCGGGGAACACAGACTTGGACGATCAACGCGCCGACGTCGCCATCATCATGGGCAGCCAGTCCGACTGGGCGACGATGCGCCATGCGGCCGAAACGCTGGAAGCACTCGGCATACCGCACAAGCGGCTGATCGTCTCCGCGCATCGCACACCGGACCGGCTCTATGATTTCGCCAAGGGCGCCAAGGCGGCCGGCTACAAGGTGATCATCGCCGGGGCCGGCGGCGCCGCGCACCTGCCCGGCATGACCGCAGCGATGACGCCGTTGCCGGTGTTCGGCGTGCCGGTCGAATCGAAGGCGCTTTCCGGGCAGGATTCGCTGCTGTCCATCGTCCAGATGCCGGCCGGTATTCCCGTGGGAACGCTGGCCATCGGCAAGGCCGGTGCGACCAACGCAGCCCTTCTGGCCGCTGCCGTGCTGGCGCTGAACGATGACAAGCTTGCCGTCCGTCTGGATGCCTGGCGCGCCGCGCAGACCGCCAAGGTCGCGACCGAACCGACGGATACGCCGTGAGCCTGCCCGCCGGATCGACCATCGGCATCATTGGGGGCGGCCAGCTCGGCCGCATGCTGGCGATATCAGCCGCCCGCCTCGGCTATCGCACGGTGGTGCTGGAGCCGCAGCCGGACTGCCCGGCGGCACAGGTCGCCAACCGGCAGATAACGGCCGCCTATGACGACCCGGCGGCCCTTGCCGAACTGGCAGCGTCGAGTTCCGTCGTCACCTACGAGTTCGAGAACGTGCCAGTCACGGCGGCCAGTGCGCTGGCCGCCAAGGTCCCGGTCTATCCGCCGGCGCGAGCGCTGGAAGTGGCGCAAGACCGGGTGAGCGAAAAAACATTCCTCAACGGCATCGGCATTGCAACCGCGGATTTCCACGCCGTCGACGATGATGACCAGCTGACGGCGGCGCTGAAGGCGTTCGAAGGCAGCGGCATCCTGAAGACGCGCCGCATGGGCTATGACGGCAAAGGCCAGCGCGTCTTCCGCAACTTGGAAGCCGGCGGTTTTGCCGGCACCTGCGAGGCGATGGGCAATGTGCCGTTGATCCTGGAGTCCTTCGTGCCGTTCGAGCGCGAGATTTCGGTGATCGCGGCGCGTGGGCTGGACGGCGCGGTCGTCGCCTACGATCCGGCCGAGAATGTCCACCGCAACGGCATTCTCCACACATCGATCCTGCCGGCCGCCATTATGCCCGAGACGGCGCAAGCGGCGCGAACGGCCACATCGAAGATCTTGTCGGCGCTGAACTATGTCGGTGTCATCGGCGTCGAGTTCTTCGTGCTGGCCGACGGCTCCCCGCTGGCCAACGAAATCGCACCGCGCGTCCACAATTCCGGCCATTGGACGGAAGCAGCCTGCATCGTTTCGCAGTTCGAGCAGCACATCCGCGCCGTCGCCGGCCTGCCGCTCGGCCACCCGGACCGCCATTCCGATTGCGTGATGGAGAACCTGATCGGCGACGATGTGCTGCGTGTTCCGGAGCTTCTCGCCGAGCCCGATCTGATGCTGCATCTCTACGGCAAGGCCGAGGCACGCCCCGGCCGCAAGATGGGTCATTTCACTCGGATTAAAGCAATTCCAGGAAAAGTGTGAAGCGGTTTTCCCGGGAAAAGCGCGTAGCGCTTTCCCTGGGGAATTGCGTCAAACAAAGAGATAGAGCGGTTCAGCGTTTCCGTGAAACGATGAGCTGCTCTAGCCGTCGCAGCTGACCTGAGAAACGCGCTTCACTGTATGTCGTCGCTCTCGTCTTCGTCGGGACTGGCGCAACTCGCATCGCCTTCCTCGCAATTGGCCGAGGCAGCGAGCTGCTTGACGCGATCATTGGTCAATCTGGTCAGGCATTGCGAAACTTCCATCGGATGTATCGATCCGCCTTCACTGGCAGCGGTGGAATGCGCGCACTCGGCATCGCGAAAAGTGATCCAGGCGCGTTGCGCCACCTGCAGCAATCTCTTGCCGTCGGCATCATCTGAGCTGATGAGGTCCTGGTAGGCCTTGTTGAGCCTGGCGTCGGCCGCCTGGTAATCCTCGCCGGCGCAGATGTTCATCATCTGCTGGCTGTCGTCGCTGCGGTCGCACTCCTGCGCGCGGGCAACCGAGCCTCCCGCCGACAGGGCAAGGCAGGCAAACAGGAACATTCGGCGCATATTCATCCCCAAATCACTTCATGGCGGCCGCATCATCCCAGCCGGTCCGAGGCCGCGCAATGCCGCAGGGCCGACATGGCGGATATTTGATGATAGGGATGATTCACATCCGCTATGGAGCGCTTGCGGTTGACACGGACAAGGCTCCTCGTTTATGAGCCTCCCACAGTTCAAAGGCGCGTCTTCTGGCGCGCCTTAAAATTTCGACCCGAAGCGGGTCCACACCGACAGGCAAGACCATGAAGATCAAGAATTCGCTCAAGGCGCTGAAGGCGCGTCACCGCGACAACCAGCTGGTTCGCCGCAAGGGCCGCGTCTACATCATCAACAAGACCGCCCCGCGCTACAAGGCACGCCAGGGCTGAGTTTTCGGGCCGGAGGCGCGTTGCCTCCGCCCAATTGATGCTTGTTGCCGGTCTGCCGGCCTTTTCACGCCAAATTCAGTTTGACGTTCCGCCCCCCGGGACTAGAGTCCGGCGATGCGGGTTCTTTTTGCATTTTTGACATCTCTGCTCGTTTCCGGCGTCATTTGTGGCGCGGCATGGGCGGATGATGCTGTCGTGCCGCCGGCCATCCAGGACGCGCCGCCGGTGGCAACGACAAAACAAGCCCGTCTCGACCAGTTGTTCAGCGACCTGAAACGCGAGCGCAACGAAAAGGCGGCCGAGCGCATTGCCGGCAACATCTGGAATGAGTGGTCGCAATCCGGCAGCGCCTCGATCGATCTGATGATGCAATGGTCGCAAAAGGCCGTAGAAGGCCAGAAATTCGACGTCGCGCTCGATTTCCTCGACCAGGTGGTGATCTTGCAGCCGACCTATGCCGAAGGCTGGAACCGGCGCGCCACGGTGCATTTCATGATGAAGAACTACGGTAAGTCGATGTCCGACATCGACCATACGCTGCAGCTCGAGCCGCGCCATTTCGGTGCGCTGTCCGGTCTGGCGCAGATCATGGCGCTGACCGGCCACAAGCAATCGGCACTCGAGGCCTGGCAGAAGGTGCTGGCCATCTATCCGATGATGCGCAGCGCCCAGGATCAGGTCGGCACGATTTCGGAAGAGCTTGCCGGCGAAGGGATTTAAGGGAATAGACAGTAGGGATTAGGCAGTAGGCGCAGATCGCGTGCGGAACACACTGCCTATTCCAGAACTTATCCCCCTCCACGCCCGTATATCTTCCCATGAACCTGATCTACGCCGTCCTCGCCTTCCTGATGGCGCTTGTCTTCAGCCTTGTCGGCGTCACCCGCGTCGGCTCATGGCTGATCGAGCGCCGCAATCCGCCGATCGGCGAATTCGCCGAAATCAACGGCGCCCCCATCCACTATGTCCATGTTCCCGCACCCGCCAATCCCGACCTGCCGCCGATCGTCTTCATCCACGGCGCCAGCGCCAATCTCAGGGACCAGATGCTGCCGCTGCGCCCGCTGTTGGAAGGGCGTGCCGAAATGCTGTTCTTCGATCGGCCAGGCCACGGCTGGTCGGGGCGCGGCCCCGGCAACAACGAGGACCCGTCGACGCAGGCCAACACCATTGCCGCGCTGATGGACCGTCTCGGCATGAAAAAAGCCGTCATCGTCGGCCATTCCTTCGGCGGTGTGGTGACATCGGCCTTCGGCCGCGAGCATCCAGACAAGACACTCGGGCTGGTCTTTCTCGCGCCGGCGACCCATCCTTGGCCGGGCGGCGCAACCTCTTGGTATTACAATCTGACCACCATGCCGGTAGTCGGCTGGTTGTTTTCCGAAACGCTGACCTACCCGGCCGGAACGCTGCAGATGGCAGAGGCCACCACCTGCGTATTCGCGCCAAACAAGGTGCCGGACAACTATGCCGGCGAGGTTTCGATTCCGCTGGTGCTCAGGCCCAATGCCTTTCGCGCCAACGCCACCGATGTCGCGGGGCTTTACCGCTATGCGGTCGACGCCTCGCCGCACTACCGCGAGATCAAGGCGCCGACAATTGTCATCTCCGGTGACCGCGACAAGGTGGTCTATGCCACGATCCATTCGGTCGGCCTCGTGCGCGATATCCCCCGTGCCGAACTGGTCTGGGTGCACAATCTTGGCCACAAGCCGGACTGGATCGCATCCGATCTCGTCGTCGGCGCGATCGGAAAAATTGCCGGCAAGGATATCGACCTGCAGGCGATGACGAAGGCGGTGGAAGCACGGATTGCCAACGACGCCTTCGGTGCCGGCAAATGCGTCGACATCAAGGTGCCGGACGCCGAACTGGCGCCGACCTAAAGGTTAGCGGCTGGCTTGCGTGTCCGACCCGATATAAGCGATGCGCAGCATGTTGGTCGAGCCCGGCGTCCTCAGCGGCACACCCGCGGTGATGATGACGCGGTCGCCGGGCTTGCCGAAGCCTTCGTCGAAGGCGATGCGGCAGGCGCGGTCGACCATGTCGTCAAGATCGATTGCATCGGGTGAGACGACGCAATGCGTGCCCCACAAAAGCGACAGCCGTCGCGCCGTGTTGAGGATCGGCGACAGGGCGATGATCGGCACCTGCGGCCGCTCACGGGCGGCGCGCAGACCGGTGGTGCCGGATGCCGTGTAGGTGATGATCGCCGACAGCTTCAGCGTTTCGGCGATCTCGCGCGCGGCCAGCGAAATGGCGTCGGCGCCGGTCGCTTCCGGCTCGGAGCGCTGGGCATTGATGATGCCGGCATAGGTCGGATCGGTTTCGACCTTGGTGGCGATACGGTTCATCATCGCCACCGCCTCGACCGGATAGGCGCCGGCTGCTGATTCCGCCGACAGCATGATGGCATCGGCGCCTTCGAAGACGGCGATCGAAACATCGGACACCTCGGCGCGGGTCGGCACCGGTGCAGTGATCATCGATTCCAGCATCTGCGTTGCAACCACCACCGGCTTGCCGGCGCGGCGTGCGGCGCGCGTGATCTGCTTCTGGATGCCGGGCACCGCCTCGAGCGGCATCTCGACGCCGAGATCGCCGCGGGCGACCATCAGCGCGTCGGACAGTTCGATGATCTCGGCCAGCCGCGCTACGGCCTGCGGCTTTTCGATCTTGGCCATGATCAGCGCCCGGCCGCGTGCGATCTTGCGCGCCTCGGCCAGATCCTCCGGCCGCTGCACGAAGGACAGCGCGACCCAGTCGACGCCTGTCGCCAGCACGGCATCGAGATCCTTGCGGTCCTTCTCGGTCAGCGCACCGACCGGCAGGTCGGTGTCGGGCAGGCTGACGCCTTTCTTGTCGGAGATCGTGGTGCCGGCGACGACGGTGCAGACGATCGACTTGCCGTCGCTTCTCACCGCCTTCAGCTCGAGCTTGCCGTCGTCGATCAGCAGGCGATGGCCGGCTTCGACCGAGGTCAGGATTTCCGGATGCGGCAGATAGACCCTGGTCGACGTGCCGGGCTCGGGATTGTCGTCGAGCGTGAAGGTCTGGCCGACGGTCAGCACTTCCCTGCCATTGGCGAACTTGCCGACGCGCAGCTTGGGACCCTGCAGATCGGCCAGGATGCCGATCGGCCGGCCGACTGCTTCCTCGACAGCGCGGATGCGCGCGACCAGCGTGCGCATCAGTTCGTGATCGGTATGGCTCATATTGATGCGGAACACATCGGCGCCCGCTTCGAACAGTTTCTTCAGCATCTCCTCCGACGAGGAGGCCGGACCGATGGTGGCTAGGATCTTGACCTTGCGGCTACGTCTCATTGACTGTTTGTTCCCGGGGCGGCTGGAGCGCCTCCCGTTGTGGACTCATCGGTCAGCTGGACCATCCAGCTTGCCTGTTCGCCCGTGTCATATTCCTGGAATCCGGCGCGCTGGAAGCCCCGGGCGACGCAGTCGGTTACGCCGGCGATCTTGAACTCTTTTTCAGCCACGCACATGTTGATCGGGCCGTCCCAGCGTCCACCGCGCTCGGCGTCTTCTGCATAAAGATAGTAAAACCTTGATGACAGCGGCCCTTCGATCAGCGTCTTGCAGCTCGATCCCTCGATGTGCCACCAGCCCTCGGTGATCCAGCCGGCCTTGGCGCGATAGCCGATACCGACGCCGACCAGGTTCTGCGTGGCGTTGCAGACGCGGAAATCGGCGCGCGCCGGCGAGGCCATGGCCACCGCCGACAGGCCCACGGCAAGGCTCAGGAGCGGCATGGCAAAGGCAGAGCGCATGCGCTGCCTGCCGGCGGAACTCATCCGAAAACCCCTCAAGAACCACATCAGCATCTCTCTGCGCCCCTTTTCGGAAAAGTCCGGGCGCATGTCAACGCACCGTTTTGTTCAATTCCAATCGATTTAGAAAGGCTCCGGCGCACAATTCGCCGACTCCTGCCAGATTTCCCGGGAAACCTTGGCCAAACAACGGCATTGCGCAAGCGTCGTCTTCGTGAAATGACGATAGCACCCTCCCCGGAAGCCAGCGAACAGACCATTTCCCACCAATGACCCGATCCACAGTTTTCGCGCCTTTCGATGTTGTCGAAGGCGACCGCAAGCGAGGCATCGTGCTCCTGGGCGATCATGCCCGCCGCGACCTGCCCGACGACTATGGCAGCCTCGGCCTCCCCTTGGCGGAGTTCGACCGCCACATAGCCTATGACATCGGCGTCGAGGCGGTGACGCGCGAACTGGCCGCTCTGCTTGGTGTGCCGGCGGTGCTCGCCAATTTTTCGCGGCTGCTGATCGATCCCAATCGTGGCGAGGACGATCCGACGCTCATTCGCCAGCTCTATGACGGCACCGTCGTGCCCGGGAATTACCCCATCGCTCCAGAGCAGCGCGAAAGACGGCTCGACCGCTTCTACCGGCCCTATCACGACGCCGTCGGCGCCATGATCGCCTCGGTCGCGCAGGCCTCTGCCCAGGCGCCCTTCATCTTCTCCGTGCATTCCTTCACCCCAACCATGCAAGGAATCCAGCGTCCCTGGCATGTCGGCATCCTGTGGGACCTCGACGACCGCGTGGCACGGCCGCTGATCGACATGCTGGCAGAGGATAAAAACCTCGTCGTCGGCGACAACGAGCCCTATGACGGCGCGCTGCGTGGCGACACCATGTACAAGCATGCCATCGTCAACGGTTTCGCCCATGCGCTGATCGAGATCCGCCAGGACCTGATCGCTGACCAGAAGGGCGCGCTCGCCTGGGCCGAACGCCTGGCGCCGATCGTTGACGCCATCGACCGCCGTCCCGATATACATGTGGTCAAGCAATTCGGCTCCCGCACCGGGCCGCTATGACGGAGGCTGTGACCATGACCGAACTCAGTGACGAGCAGCAACGCGATTTCGAGGCTGCCGCCTTTCGCCGGCTGGTCGAGCATCTGCGCGAGCGCAACGACGTGCAGAACATCGACCTGATGAACCTCGCCGGCTTCTGCCGCAACTGCCTGTCGAACTGGTATCGCGAGGCGGCCAATGCCGACGGCATCGACCTCACCAAGGACCAGTCGCGCGAGATCGTCTACGGCATGCCTTACGCGCAATGGCAGGCGCTCAACCAGACCGAGGCCTCGGACGCCAAGAAGGCCGAATTCGAGGCAAGGCGACCCAAGGACCACTAGGTCAACCGTCGACACTCTCGATCGCCTCGTTTGGTCCAAATGCTTTCCCGAAACAGTGCTTGACTGAAAATTGAATCGATCTAATTTGCCGCGCGAAGCCATTTTCTGACCGGATTCGCCTTATGAACGCTTCGAATGCCATGCAGACTGCCATTCGTGGACGATGGGCCGTGGCGGCCATTTTCCTCGCCAACGGCTTCCTGACCGGCAGCTGGGCGCCGCAGATCCCGGTGTTCCTGGCCCGGCTCGACATCTCGAAGTTCACGCTCGGCCTGCTGATCCTGCTGTTCGGCGCGGGCGCCGTCGCCGCCATGACCTGGTGCGGTCATTTGATCTCCAGACATGGTTCGCGCACCGTGCTGCGCTGGTTCGGCCTTTGCGGCAGCCTCGGCCTGCTGGTCGTGGCATTGGCACCCAACGTGCCGCTGGCAGCCATCGCCATGTTCATCTTTGGTGGCTCGATCGGCGGCATGGACGTCGCCATGAACGCCAATGCCGTGGTGGTCGAACGACGGCTCTCCCGCGCCATCATGTCGTCGTCGCACGGCTTCTGGAGCCTCGGCGGATTCGCGGGCGGCGGCCTCGGCGGATTCGCCATCCAGACTTTCGGCCATCTCGCTCATGCGGCGGTGGTCACCGCATTCGCCTTGGCGGTAATCGCGGTGGCGGTTCGCCATCTGGTCGGCGAGGGCAGGCCGCAGGCGGCGGGGCATCACAAATTTACGCTGCCGGCAAACCCGCTGGTCTATCTAGTTGGCCTGATGGCCCTGCTGACGATGATCTCCGAGGGCGCGGTGCTCGACTGGGCAGCGCTGTATCTCAGGCAGGAACTCGGCGCCGACCTTGCCATCGCCGGCCTCGCATACGCGGCCTTTTCCGGTGTCATGGCAATCATGCGCTTCTTCGGCGACGGCGTGCGCAACCGCTTCGGCGCGGTGGCGACGCTGCGCGGCTCGGCGGTTGTCGCGGCCGCCGGCATGCTGATCGCCGGACTGTCGCCCTCGCCCTGGCTTGCGATCGCCGCCTTTGCCTTGTGCGGCTTCGGCATCGCCAACATGGTGCCGATCATCTTCTCGGCTGGCGGCAACCAGGAAGGCATGTCGTCGGGCACCGGCATGAGCGTCGTCACCACCATGGGGTACTCAGGCATCCTGGTGGCGCCATCAGCGATCGGCTTCGTTGCCGAGCACTCCAGCTTCGGCCCGATCTTCGTCGCTATGTCAGGGCTGCTGATCGTCGTGTTGCTGATGGCCGGACTCGCTCACCGCGCCGAATTCGCGGCAGCGCCCGCCGAATAGCGTTTCAGTTCCTCGTAGAGGAAATCCACTACCCGGCGGATGCGCACGCTGGTACGGACGTCGCGATGCATGGCCAGCCACACCGGCAGAACGGGCAGTGGCAGATCAGGCAGCAGCTTCTCCACCAATGGGTCGCGATCCACCAGCGGCTCCTGGCCGAGACCGATGCCGTTTCCCGCCCGCACCGCTTCCCACAAAACGATCTGGTTGTCGGCCCGGAAGCGAAAACTGCTGCGGGTGACCGGGATGCCATACTGGGTAAAGCCTCTGATGATGTCGTCGCTGCGGTCGAAGCCGACCAAATCGTGGTCGACAAGGTCGACGGGATTCAGCGGATGGCCGCGCCGGTCGAGATAGGATCTGGCGGCGCAGGCGCAGAGCGGAATATCGCAGATCTTGCGCGCCGTCAGCTCATTCTGCGCCGGCTTGACCATGCGGATGGCGATGTCGGCATCCCTGCGCAACAGGTTCTCGACCTGGTTTGAAGCAACGATCTCGACCTCGATGCCGGGTTCCTCGATCCCCAATCGCATCGTCATCTCGGGCAGCACATAGGCCGCCACCACCTCGCTGGCGGCGATGCGCACCGTACCTTCGATGGCCTCGACCGAACCCAGCGCCAGCAGTGAGAAGGCGCTTGCCTGCTCGCTGACCGCCTTGCCGCGTTCGAACAGCGTGCTGCCGGCCTCCGTCAGTTCATAGCCGCGCCGTCCACGCCGGAACAGCGCGACGCCGAGCGCCTGTTCGAGCTCGCCGATGTGACGGCCAAGCGTCGGCTGGCTTGCCGAGAGCTTTCGCGCGGCAGCCGACAGGCTGCCGGTTTCCGCCACGGTGACAAAGCTCTTGATCAGGTTCCAGTCGATTTCGGCCATTCATTTCTGAATATCAAAACTCCATTCATAGTCAATTTCAATTCACCTGAGAGGCCATCATATTCGGGCTGCAAACACCAACAAGGAGACCAGAAATGAAAAAGATCGCTCTCACCGCCGCCGCCATCCTCATCGCTACGGCCACCGCTTATGCCGGCAGCGACAAGTTTGGCTCGAACAACGCCAGCCAGCCGGCTGCCCCCGTCGTCAGCGCCGACAGCACGATCACCACCTCGATCCGCAAGCCGGATGCGGCCGTCCACAAGCCGGTCCCGCAGGGCAGCAACCGCAACCTCTTCGGCAATCGCTGATCCCGATCGTGCTTGTCGCTGATCGCGCCTCCAACCGACCACGCAAATCCGAACCCAGGAGTACTTCCAATGACCAAGATCGCAATTCTCGGTGCCAATGGCCGGCTCGGCCGCGTGGCCGCCAAGGCCTTCATCGACGCCGGCTACGAGGTCCGCGCCGTCACCCGCAGCGGTAAGGTGCCGGCCGGACTCAAGGGTGCCACGGCCGTTGCCGGTGACGGGCTCGACCGCGATGCGCTTATCCGCGCCACGGAAGGTGTTGACATAATCTTCAACGGCCTAAACCCGATCTACACCGAATGGGTCAAGTGCATGCCGATGGCCGAGAACGTCGTGGCCGCCTGCCGGGCGAACGGCGCTTTGCACCTTGCTCCGGGCAACGTCTACAATTTCGGTTCGCCGATTCCGGCGGTGATATCAGAAGACACGCCCTTCCACCCGACGACCGAAAAGGGTCGCATCCGCGTCGCCATGGAAGACCTGTTTCGCCGCGAGGCCGACGCCGGGCGCGTCCGCACCATTCTTCTGCGGGCCGGCGACTTCTTCGGCGGCACCGGCAGCGGCTCGTGGTTCGATCTGGTCGTGGCCGCCAAGATGAACAAGGGCATCTATACCGCGCCCGGCCCGGTCGATCTGGTGCATGAATGGGCCTACCTGCCGGATCTGGCCAAGGCTTTCGTTGGGCTGGTGCAAAACCTGGACAAGCTCGGCTCCTTCGAAGCGTTGAACTTCCCGGGCCATGCCGTCACCGACCTGGAGATCAAGGCAGCAGCAGAAAAGGCGCTTGGTCGCCCGCTCAAGATGACCTCGATGGCCTGGTGGGTGCTGCGCGCCGGCAGCCCGTTCGTGGCGATGTGGCGCGAGATCGTCTCGATGTCCTACCTGCGCTTCGAGCCGCACCAACTGGTTTCGGCAAGGCTGGAAGGCATCATCGGTGCGATCCCGCATACGCCGCTGGATCAGGCGGTCACCGAGGCGCTCAAGGATATCGGCATCGCCACCGTGAATCGCGCTGCGAAGGCTGCCTGACAGGCAAGGCGGGCGCGCGGCTACGAGCCTGCCGCCCCCGTCCCTTCAGACTGAAAAGTCTCTCTACGGACCGAAAGGGCGGCTCAGAGCCGCCCCATCAGCAGCAACACCAGAAGCACCACCAGCACCACGCCGACAATGCCCGACGGCCCATACCCCCAGGAGCGCGAATGCGGCCAGGCCGGCACCGCGCCGATGAGGACAAGGATAAGGACGATAATGAGAATGGTGGTGATCGGCATAGGAACCCCGCGCTTTGACGTTGCCACGGGACAATGCTTTCGCATCGCCCTTGGGGGGACAATGCAAAAGGCCGCCCGGTTGTTCCGGGCGGCCTTTGCCGGTCAAATCGGCAATGGTCTATTCTGCGGCTTTCGGAAAGGCGATCTCCGGCTCGGCTCCGACATCCTGCCCCGGCTCATCGGTCGACGAAATCTCGCCCTTGCCGCGGCGGAACAGCCGGCTGAACCAGCCGCGCCGTGCACCCGGCTTGACCTTTGCGCGGGTGAACACCATCAGCATCGACGGCGTCACCACCAGCGTCAGCACGGTGGCGAAGGACAGGCCGAAGACGATCGCCGAGGACAGCGAAATCCACCACTGCGTCGACGGCGCGTTGATCGTCGTCTCGTGATGGAAGATTTCGAGGCCGAGGCCGAAGGCGATCGGCAGCACGCCGAGAATGGCCGACACCGCGGTCAGCACCACCGGGCGGGCACGTTCCCTGCAGGTCTGCAGCACCGCTTCTACCTTGTCCCAGCCCTCTTCGCGCAGCCGGTCATAGGTGTCGATCAGCACGATGTTGTTGTTCACCACCACGCCTGCCAGCGCGATGACGCCGATGCCCGACATGACGATACCGAACGTCTCGCCTGTTATCAGCAGGCCGAGGAACACGCCGATCGTCGCCATGACCACGCAGGACAGCACCAGCCAGACGCTGGTGAACTTGTTGAACTGCGCGAGCAGCACCAGGAAGATCAGGAAAATCGCCGCTCCGAATGCTTTGCTGAGGAAGGCGCTGGCTTCGGCGCTGTCCTCGTTCGAGCCGGCCAGCTTCCAGCGGATGCCGCTGCCCAGATCCATATCGGAGACGGCTTTAGTGACCTGCTCCTGCACGGCCGCGACCTGCGCGCCGGCGGCGACATTGGCCTGGACGACCACCGTACGCGCGCCGTCGATGCGGTTGAGGATGCCGACTGTCGGTTCGGGCTTGCGCACGACGAAGTTCGAGATCGGCACCGAGCCTTGCGAGGTCTGTACCCGCAGCTCGTCGAGCGTCGACAGCGTGCGCCGGTCCTCGGGCAGGCGCAGACGGATGTCGACGGCGTCATCGGCTCCGGCCGGTCGATATTCCGAGAGCTTCAACCCGTTGGTCACCAGTTGCACCACGGTGCCGACCGAGGTCGGGCTGATGCCATACTGCGCCGCCTTGGCGCGGTCGACCTCGAGCGCCCAGTCGACGCCGGGGGGCGGCAGACCGTCGGAAATGTCGATGACGCCAGGCACCTTGCCGATGCGCGCCGCGACGGCCCGAGCCTTGTCGTCGAGCCCCTTGGGGTCGACGGCCGAAAGCCTGATCTGGATCGGCTTGCCGGTCGGCGGACCGGCCTCCGGCACGCGCACCTCGACATCGACGCCGGGAATGCCGGCCATGACGCCGCGCAAATCGTCCAGGATGTGGTTCGCCGACTTGCGCTCGCGCCAGTCGATGAACTCATACTGGATGACGCCAACAACGTCTTCGGGAACATCCTGGCCGCCGCCTTGCGTCTTGCCGACGCGGGTGTAAACCGACTTCACGCCCGGCCAGCCGAGCAGCCTGTTTTCCGCTATCTTGGTTGCGGTATCCATTTCGGCCAGCGAGAGATTGCCGCGCGCATGCACGTAGAGCAGGCCGTAATCCGGCTCGACATTCGGGAAGAACTCGACGCCGGCGCCATATTTCGAATAGGCAAAGCCGACGCCGAACAGCAGCGCGACGGTCAGCACCAGCACGGTGACGGGGAAGCGCACCGCCTGCTTGACGATTGCCATGTACCAGCCGTCGCGATTGTCATCCTCGTGATGCGGCGGCGCCTTGGCGAAGATCGCACCCAGCGTCGGTGCAAAGACCAGCGCGTAGAGCATCGAGGCCGAGAGTGTTACGATCAGCGTGATCGGCATGTATTTCATGAAATCGCCAATGATGCCCGGCCAGAAGAGCAGCGGTGAGAAGGCGGCGATACGCGTCATCGTCGCGGCGATGACCGGACCAGCCATGCGCTTGGCGGCAAGCGCGAAGGCTTCCTCCTTGGGCATGCCTTCGCTCATCCGTCGCTCGGCGAACTCGGTGACGATGATGGCATCGTCGACCAGCATGCCGACGGCCAGGATCAGGCTGAACAGCACGATCATGTTGATCGTGTAGCCCATCATCGCCAGCAGCAGGATGCCGATCAGGAAGGACGATGGAATGGCCAGGCCAATGAGCAGCGAGGCGCGGCCGGACAGCGCGTAGAGAATGACGATGAACACCAGGATGACGGCGATCATGACGTGGTTCTGCAGATCGCCCAGCAGCTGGTTGACGAAGACCGACTTGTCCTGCGTGTAGGTGACATTCATGCCCTCGGGCATGGACTTGACGAACTCGTCGGACACCGTCCGCACCTTGGCGATGGTGTCGATCAGGTTGGAGCCGATGCGCTTCTTGACTTCGATGGCGATGGCCGGCTTGCCGTTGAGGCGGGTCACCGTCTCGGCATCCTTGAAGGTCGAGCGGATCGTCGCGATATCCTTGGCCTGCACCACGGCATTGGGGCCGGAGACCACCGGCAGCGCCGCGACATCCTCCGGCGTTTCGATCAGCGACGGCACCTTGACCGCGTATTTGCCTTCCGAGCCTTCGATGTTGCCGGCGGCGACCAGGCTGTTGGAGTTGCCGACCGCACCGATCAGTTGATCGAGCTGCAAACCATAGGAAGACAGCTTCATCGGATCGATGACGACCTCGACGAGGTCGTCGCGCGCACCCTGCAGCGAGCCTTCGAGAACACCGGGCACCTCTTCGATGCGGTCGCGCAGTTCGCGCGCGGCGGCGGTCAGCACGCGTTCGGGCAATTCACCCGACAGCGTGACGACGAGCACCGGAAACTCGGAAATGTTGACTTCGTTGACCGTCGGTTCCTCGGCCGCTTGCGGCAGGTCGGCCTTGGCGTCCTGCACCTTGCTGCGCGTGTCCTGCAGCGCGGTGGCAAGGTTCGTCTGCGGCTGGAATTCGACCAGCACGTAGCCGCCGCCCTGGAAGGCGGCCGAACGCATTTCCTTGAGGCCCTTCAGGCTCTTCAGCTTGCTTTCCATCGGCCGCAACAGCAGCCGTTCCGAATCCTCGGGCGAAATACCCTGATAGATCAGGCTGATATACATCATCGGAATCGGAACATCGGGCTCCGCTTCCTTCGGCGTCGACTGGTAGGCGACCGCGCCGGCTAGGATGAGGAAGACCAGGACCGAGATGGTCAGGCGGGCATTGTTGATTGCGAGTCTGACGATATCCATGGCTAACGCCTGTTCTTGAATTTCAGGAGCTGCGTCGCAGCCGATTGTCCCCGCCCAGGGCTAGTCCGCCGCGACCTCTTGCTACTGCGTGCCGGCAGTCGCCTCGCCGAGCAGCTTCTTGATGGTCGCCTGGTCGGCCTCGACCGGATTGACCAGATCGCCTTCCTTCACCAGTTCCTGGCCGGCGACGATGATGCGCGCATCGGCCGGGATGCCGCCAAGCACGAGTCCGGTCGGCGTGTCGTCGACGAGATCGATCGGGAAGAACGCCACCTTGTTGTCCTTGCCCACGGCACGGATGCCGAGGTCGCCCTTGTCGCCGAGCGTCACCACCGAGCGCGGCAGCAGGACCGCGTCGGTCGGTTGCGCGTAGAGCGCGATTTCCGCCGTCATGCCGGCCGGCACGGAGCCATCGCCATTGGGGATCGCCACCTCGACGCGGAAGGTGCGGGTCGCCGACGACGCGTCGCGGCTGATGTAGCGCACTGTGCCCTCGACCGTCTGGCCGCTGACCAGCCGGACATTGGCCTTGTCGCCCAGCTTGAGGTAGCCGAGGTCGCGCTCGCTGACTTCGCCGCGGGCAATCACCGGATCAAGCTTGAGGATGGTTGCCACCTCGCCGCCCTCCCTGATGGAACTGCCAAGTTCCACCGGCACCCGGTCGATCACGCCGTCGAAAGGCGCCCTCACCTCGTTGCGCTCGAGTAGGGCCTGTGCCGTTTCCAGCAGCGACTGCGCCGAGGTCAGGTTCGAGCGCGCGGTGTCGAGCTGCAGCTTGGGCAGGTTGCCGGTTTTCATCAGTCGCAGGGCGGCGTCCAGCTCGGCCTGGCGCTGCACCACAAGCTGCTTGGCGTTGTCGACCATGGAGATCTTTTCTTCCGCCGCAAGCATCAGCACCAGATCGCCGGTCTTGACGTGCTGGCCCTGCTTGACCGGCAGCTTGTCGATGACACCGGCAACGCGCGCCCCCAGCACCGCTCGTTTATCGGCTTCGGTCAATCCGGAAACGCGGATGGCGCGTGCATAGGTCTTGCGCGGCGGCGTCACCACCGCGACGGTGCGCAGCGGTGCCTTCGGCTCGGCTCCCGCCGTCTTGGGCTTGGCCGCGTCCGGCGCCTTGGCCTGCTCGACTTCGGCTGCCTTGGCCTTGTTGGCGGCTACGCTGCCGACCGACGAAAACTCGCCAGTCGCCATCCAGGCCGCGAAACCAATGAGCACAACAATGGCTGCAAGCTTGTGAAACCTGATTCTCGGCATCGTCGTTTTTTCCACTGCGGGTTCGGCCAGCGTCCTCATGACGCGGGCGCGTCGCCGATATGGGTGCGCGCAGGGCCGTGTTCAATTTGCCGTGATCGGCGAAGCGCGCTTCTACATCAAAGTTGCACCGCAATATAGTGCGAAAGTTGCAAGTTCATTGCGCCACCGGACAAGAAGCGCCCGCCGCAACCCAGTTTTCGATCGCTTGATAGGTTGCTTCGGCGGAGCCCGGAGCCGGCTCACGATCCGACCCCGGCGCCCAGCCCCAGGCGACCAATTTGTCGTCGCGAACATGCAGCGCGATGTCCTTCAAGCTGCGGTTGCCATTGCGCAGGGGATCCTTGATCTGGGCGCAGATTTCCGCCGAGGATTTGCCGAACCAGGCCATTTCGGCTGGCGCCAGATGCCAGTTCTCGGCTCCGGGCGGCCCGTACAATGCATTGGAATTGCTTGAGAAATGGCAGGTCGTGCAGCGCAGGCCCGGATTGCCGAAGCCCGAACCGTCAGCACCGCGCTGGACATTGAAGGCGTGAACGCGGGTGCCGCCATAATGCGCGCCGGACCAGCGCGGCCGGTCGTCCGCGACATGACAGTCGGCGCAGCGCGGATGCGCGAACACCGCATAGATCTTGTCCCATTCGGAGAGGCCTTTTGCCGCGTCGAGCGTCACCGGCGCCGGCGTCTGGCTCTCTTGCGCGATCGCGAACGGCACTGCCAGGACAAGCATGGCAGCAGGCGTCAGCATGATGAGGAGCTTCTTCATACGAAGGCAGCCGTTTTCGACAGCGGCAGCGTGCGGATGCGCTTGCCGGTGAGCGCGAAGATGGCGTTGGCAAGCGCCGGAGCCGCCGGCGGCGTACCGACCTCGCCGACGCCGCCCATCTTGTGGAAGTTCTCCAGGATGGCCACTTCGAAGACCGGGCACTGGAAGATGCGCATGGCATCGAAGTCGTGGAAGTTCGACTGTTCGACCATGCCGTCGGCGAAGGTGATTTCCTGACCCATCGCCGCCGACAGGCCGAAGATGGCGGCGGAAACCAACTGCGCCTCGATGATGCCGGGATCGAGCGCGGTGCCGACATCGGCGGCGATCCACACCTTCTCGATACGGATACCGGCCGGCGTGTCCGCCACCTGGACAATCTCGCCGACCCAGCTGCCGAAGGACAGCGTAAAGGCCATGCCCTTGGCCTTGCCGGCGGGCAGCGCCTCGCCCCATTTCGCCATCGCGGCGACTTTCTCCACCACCTTCACCGCCGAGGGATAGGCGGCCATCAGTCTCTTGCGCATCTCGACCGGATCGATTTTGCCGGCGACGGCGATCTCATCCATGAAGCCCTCATGGAAGAAGCCGTTGACCGAACTGCCGACCGAACGCCAGGAGCCGACAGGGATCGAGACCGGCGCCGCGACACCACTGACCCGGTAGTTCGGGATGGTGTAGGGCTGGTCATAGGCGCCATCGACAATGGTCTTGTCGGGACCGAGCGGCGATATAGAGGGGAACAGCCGGCGCAGCATACCGGCAGTTATCGATGGCGCGGCCATCTTCATGTCGACGGCGACCGGCATGCCATCGTCGCCGAGCCGCGCCTGGAACTTGCCGATAGCGGCCGGTCGATAGGCGTCGTGGCGCATATCTTCTTCACGCGTCCAGGTCACCTTGACCGGACGCCCGCCTGTCTCCTTGGCCATCAGCGCGGCGCACAGCGCGTAATCCATCTCGACGCGCCGGCCGAAACCGCCGCCCATGAAGGTGGTGTGCACGGTGATCTTGTCCTGCTCGATGCCGACCGCGTTGGCGCAGAGCTGCCGCACCAGGGTCGGCGCCTGGTTGCCGCACCAGATGTCGAGCGCGCCGCCCCTGAGCTGCGCCGTGGCGTTCATCGGCTCCATCGTCGCATGCGCCAGATAGGGCACCCCATAGTCGGCCTCGACGATCCTTTCGCGCGGCGCGTCGGCGAAGGCGGTGTCGACATCGCCATTGTCGCGCATCACCGAGCCCTTGGTGCCAAGCGCCTGCTTCAGCACATCGGAAATGGCAGCACTGCTGGGCGGATACTCGGGATCGGACCACTGGGCGTCGATCGCCTGGGCCGCATTGAACGCTGCCCATGTGTTTTCGGCGATGATGCCGAAGCCATGGCCGTAATTCGTCTCGAGCGGCACGATCTTGATCACGCCGGGCATTTTCTCGGCCTTGGAGAGGTCCGCCTTGACCGGCCTCGACCAGAAGCGCGGGCTCATCTTGACCGTGCCGTAGAGCATGTCCGGCAGCCGGACATCGATGCCGAAGATCGGCGCCCCGGTGACCTTGGCCAGCATGTCGATGCGCTTTTGCGGCTTTCCCAGCAGTTTCCAGTCGGTCCGATCCTTGAGCCTGACTTCGGCCGGCGGCGCCATCGCGGCAGCGGCCGCCGCGACCGCGCCATAGGTCAGCGACTTGCCCGACGCTTTATGCAGGATCGAACCATCAGCCGTTTCCAGATCGGCCGCGGCAACGCCCAGTTTCTGCGCCGCCCCCGCGATCAGCATCTGCCGGGCGGCTGCGCCCGCTTGCCGCATCTTGTCAAAACCATCGCGTGTCGAAGTCGAACCACCAGTGCCCTGCAGGGCAAGGAACTTGCCCACAACACCCAGGCCGGAGCGCACCGCCTGCGCGGTCATGCTCTCGTCGAAGAAGGCGAACGGACCCCCCTCTTCGAGAATCACCGCGTTGTAATAGGCATGGGAGGCCGGTCCGTGCTCGACCTTGACCCGATCGAGGCCGACATCGAGCTCTTCGGCAACCATGACGGCGAGTGTCGTCGAAATGCCTTGCCCCATCTCGGCGCGCGGCGCGACGATGGTGATGGTGTTGTCGGCGCCGATCTTCACATAGGGATTGAACGTCACCTCGCCCTGGGCCAGATCTCCTTCAAGCGGATTGGGGAAAGGCTTGCGGTAATAGTAATAGCCGACGGCGACGCCGCCCGCGACAGCGGCAGCGCCAATCAGAAACGTGCGGCGGGCGATCTTTCCGACACTGGCCATGGTCAGAGCCCCGCCGTCTTGAGCGCCGCGGCCTTCTTGATGGCCGAGCGAATCCTGGGATAGGTGCCGCAGCGGCAGAGATTGCCGCCCATGGCGTTGTCGATATCGGCGTCGCTCGGGTCTGCGACCTCGTCGAGCAGCGCCACCGCGCTCATGATCTGGCCGGCCTGGCAGTAGCCGCATTGCGCGACCTGTTCCTCCAGCCATGCCTGCTGCACCGGATGCAGTCTGCCCGCCGTGCCGATGCCTTCGATTGTGGTGACGGCGCCGCTGACCTTGCCGACCGGAAGCGAGCAGGAACGCACCGGCTGACCGTCGACATGAACCGTGCAGGCGCCGCAGGCGGCGATGCCGCAGCCGAACTTCGGCCCGGTCTTGCCAATGAGATCGCGCAGCGCCCACAGCAGCGGCATGTCTGGATCGGCATCGATATCGAATGACTGACCGTCGACGGTGAGGCGCATGGGGATACCCTTTGTTGTCGTCCACTGCCCAAGGACGAAACGTCCTCCTTGGGTCGCTCCGCCCTTAAACAGATTGACAAATTACGTCATTTTGTCAATTAAGATTTTGCAGAGTAGAATTGCTTCATGAATCAGATCGAAGACATCGCCGCCGCCGACCCCAAACGCGTCCGTATCCTGGATGGGGCGCTGAAGGTGTTTTTGGCCTATGGCTTCTCCCGCACCACCATGGACGACATCGCCCGCGCCGCCGACATGTCGCGACCGGCGCTCTATCTCCTGTTCAAGAACAAGACCGACATTTTCCGCGCCATCGCCATGATGATCCTGTCGCGCTCGGTCGAGGCGGCACAAATGGCTCTGGCCGGTGACGGCGCTTTCACCGAACGCATGATGCGCGCCATCGACGAGGCATTCATCTCGATGATGGGCGCCGTCGTTGCCTCGCCGCACGGCGCCGAATTGCTGGACATGAAGTCGAGCCTTGGCGATCTGGTGGGCTGCTGGCGCGGCGGACTTGGCAAACATATCGCCGCCGCGATCGAGGGCGAAGCAGCCAGGAACGGCGTCGATCTGGCGGCCCGGGGCCTGTCGACGCAACTGCTTGCCGACATGCTGCTCGACGGGCTGGAAGGCATGAAGACGCGGATCAGCGATCCGGAGGGGCAGCGGCAGGCCGCCGCCGCCCTGATCAGGGTGATCGACCTGACCTTGAAGGCTCGATGAAACCAGCTGTGCCGGGTTTCAGCTCAGGCCCGACGGCGAACCACTTCGGGATTCTTGCGCACAGCGAGGAATTCCTTGACCCGCCGGCCAGGTGCCGGACCGCGTACCGGCTTGAAGCCGTCGTCCAGTTCCCCAGAAAGATCGAGCGTCGGACGTTTGCCGACGGCGTCGTAATTCTCTTCCAGCCAGTCGCTGGCTGCGGTGCGGCCGAGATCGCGCAGATAGGTCAGGAACGCCCATTCGGCATTGACCTTCGATGACGCCGACAGGTCCTTGAACGCCTCGTCGGCATCGATGCGGTGCATGCGGATGTCGCGATACTCGCCATGCGGCAGACGGCCGGCGGCGATCAGCTCCTTGACGAAGGCGATCGAGCGGAATTCTCGCAACAGCCCGGCGTTGAAGGTGATCTCGTCGATGCGGTTCTGGATCTCGTTGGCGCTCCTTGGTGTTCCCTCCCGCACCACCGGATTGATCTGCACCAGAAGCACGTCCTCGGTCGCCGCCGTCTTGAAGAACGGATAAAGCGCCGGGTTGCCGCCATAGCCGCCGTCCCAATAGGGCACGCCCTTGATCTCGACGGCGCGGAACAGCTGCGGCAGGCAGGCCGAGGCCATCACCGTGTCGAGGTCGATCTCGCCGTCGGAAAAGACGCGCAACTGTCCGGTCTCGACATTGGTCGCCGAGATGAACAGTTCCATCGACTTGCAGGCGCGAACATTCTCGAAATCGATCTCCTGCTGCACAACGTCGCGCAGCGGATTGAGGCCGAGCGGGTTGGCGACGTAGGGCGAGAACACCCGCGACATGGTGTCGAAGAAGAGATAGCCTGGTGTGTTCTCGATCGACCAGTTGCCCCAGGCGACATCCCACGGCATGCGTCGCACCGGGCTGAACCGGCCCTTGGCCGCCACCGCGCGCCAGAAATCGTCGAGTTTTTGCCGCGCGCCTTCAACACCGCCACGGACAAAACCGTCAGCCAGCGCCACCGCGTTCATCGCGCCGGCGCTGGTGCCGGACACTGCTGATATCTCCAGCCGTCCGTCCTCCAGCAGCCGGTCGAGCACACCCCAGGAAAACGCCCCGTGCGAGCCGCCGCCCTGAAGCGCTACGTTGATCTTCTTCGTCTCCTCCGCCTTGCCGTTTTTGGTCATGGCGTCGTCCTTGATCCGTCTGTTTGGGTCGATGAGAAAATTTTGCGCCTCACGCGGCGGTCCAGCCGCCATCGACCGAGAGATGCGTGCCATTGACCTGCGCTGCCGCGTCCGAGCACAGGAACACCGCCGCCGCCGCGATCTGCTCGACCGTGACGAATTCCTTGGTCGGCTGCTTGTCCAGCATGACCTCGCGGATGACGGTCTCGCGGTCCATGTTGTGGGCTTTCATCTGGTCGGGGATCTGCGCCTCGACCAGCGGCGTCAGCACGTAGCCCGGGCAGATGGCGTTGCAGGTAATTTTGTCACGCGCCAGTTCGAGCGCGACGGTCTTGGTCAATCCCATGATGCCGTGCTTGGCCGAGACATAGGCCGACTTGAATGGCGACGCGACCAGGCCGTGCGCCGATGCGATGTTGACGATCCGGCCGCCACCGGCCTTTTTCATCACCGGAATTGCGGCTGCGATGGTATGGAACGCCGACGACAGGTTGATAGCAATGATGGCGTCCCATTTCTCGATCGGGAACTCTTCCACCGGCGCGACATGCTGGATGCCGGCATTGTTGACCAGGATATCGACCGACCCGAATTTCTCGGCCGCCTTGGCGATCAGCGCGCGGCATTCAGCCGGCTTCGACATGTCCGCCTTGATGTAGGCAGTCTTCACCTTGTGCTGCCTGGCGATCGCATCGGCGACGGCGTGGTCGGCGGCCGTGTCGGAGAAGGAGTTGACGACGACATTGTGGCCTTCGGCCGCCAACGCCTGAGCGATGGCCAGGCCAATGCCTGATGTGGAGCCGGTGATAACTGCGGTTTTCCTGGTGGCCAAGGGCGGAATCCTCTGGTTGCGTCGAGAGCGAGCTTATGTTGCAGTGCAGCATATATGCTCAATGCGACGCAATAACAGCGGCCAGAATCTTGCGGCGAGATGAAATTTTCGTCATGAGCGGCCGCACAGCCGCCGCTCTCCCCAGCGAAAGCTAAAAACGCTTCAGGCAACCAAGTCCGGCACAGGCCCGACATAGCGCGACTGCGGCCGGATCAGCCGTCCAGTCGTCTGCTGTTCACGCGCATGCGCAATCCAGCCGGCGACACGCCCGGCGGCAAAGACATTGCTGAAAGCTTGCGGCGGAAAGCCCGCCGCCTCCAGCAGCAGCGCGGTATAGAACTCGACATTGGTCTGCAGCGAGCGCTGCGGCTTGGCGATCCGAAGCACCTCGAGCGCCGTTTGCTCGACCGTCTCCGCAAAGCCTAGCCGGCGGCCGGTTTCGCCCTCGCTACCCAGTTGCCGCACGACCGCTTTCAGCACATCGGCGCGCGGATCACGCACGCGGTAGATGCGGTGACCGAAGCCCATGATGCGCCTGCCGTGCGCGATCTCGTCGCGCAGCCAGCCGGCGGCATCGCCATGCTCCGCGATCACATCCAGCATCTCGACCACCGGGCCTGGCGCGCCGCCATGCAGCGGTCCCTTGAGCGCGCCAAGCCCGGCCAGCACGGACGATGTCAGGCCGGCCAGTGTCGAGGCGACGACGCGGGTGGCGAAGGTCGATGCGTTGAGGCCGTGGTCGCAGACGGTCACCAGATAGGTGTCGAGCGCTTTCGCCAGACCCGGGGAAGCGACGCTGCCCTTGAGCATCCTCAGCATGTCGGCGGCATGATCGGCCCGGCGGTCCGGCGCGATCGGCTCCTCGCCGCGCTGCAGGCGCAGCAGGGCTGGAGTCAGCACGGCGGGCGCCGCGATCAGCAGCAAGGCGTCCCTCAGCGTGTCGCCGTCCGGCAGCAGCGCCATGCCGGCGCGCATCGCGCTGTAGACATCGAGCGATGCCAGCAAGGGCAGTGAGGGCAAAAGCTGTTCGAACACGTCCTCGCGTGCCTGGCCCAGAGCCAGCGTCAGTTCCGCATCGTCGGGACGGTCATCGAAAAAGCCATGCAGCAGCAGCCGAACCACCTGCGCATAACCCCAGCGGCCGGCCAGTTCCGGCAGCGAATGACCTCGGATCGTCAGACGGCCGCCAAGACCATCCACGTTGGACAGCACGGTTTCCGCCGCCACCACGTCATCGAGCCCATTCGCCATAGCCTTGTCTCCTTGAAGCATTTCCGGATCGGAGATAAGGGTGGGCAACACATCCATCAATCTTGATCAATAGAATCAATATCAGAGCCCGATATGTCCGAGTGGTTGTCACGGGAAGAGGCGCTGGAAAGGCTCAAGGTGCGGGCCCAGACGCTCTACGCCTATGTCAGCCGTGGGCGCATCGGCATGCGGCCCGACCGCGCCGATCCGCGCCGCAGCCAGTATCGTGCCGATGACATAGAAGCGCTGGCAATGCGGAGGGCGCGCGGACGCAGCCCGTCAGTCATCGCTGAAAGCGCCATTGCCTGGGGCGAGCCCTCGATCGCAACGGCGATTTCGACCGTCTCGCACGGTCGGCTCATCTATCGTGGGCAGGACGCCGCAGCGCTTTCTGCATATGCCACATTGGAAGAGACGGCCGCAGTGCTCTGGGCTTTGCCGGAACCGGTCGCTTTTGAAGCACCGTCACCGGATGCGCCCCATCAGGCTGGGCGGGCCTCGGCCTTTGCGCAACTTGCCGTGCTTGCCGGCCAGGGGCGCTCATCGCTTGGGCGCAGCGCCGCCTCGCTGCATGCCGATGCCGCGCACGCGATCGGCATGCTGGCCGGCGCGCTGGGCGCACCGGTAGGACCGGATCCGGTCCATCAGCGGCTGGCGCAGGACTGGTCGGTGGATGCTGGCGGCGCGGAAGCGATCCGCCGCGCGCTTGTCCTGCTTGCCGATCATGAGCTGAATGCGTCGACCTTCGCCGCGCGCGTCGCGGCCTCGACCGGCGCGCCGCTGGCCGCCTGCCTGCTCGCTGGGCTCGCGACACTATCGGGACCGCGCCATGGCGGCGCCGGCGAGGCGGTGATGCAACTGGCCGAGGATGCGGCGCGACATGGCGCTGATGCGACGATCCGGCGCTGGCTCAGCCATGACCGGCCGCTGCCGGGGTTCGGCCATCCACTCTATCCCGACGGCGATCCCCGAGGGGCGGCGCTGCTCTCGGTGATCGAGGTTGACGGCACACTGTCGTCGCTGCGCGACGCTGCCCTTGCCGCGACCGGCGCGCTTCCCAACATCGATTTTGGGCTGGCCGCCCTGACGCGCAGCCTTGGCTTGCCGCGCGATGCACCGTTCCGCCTGTTCGCGCTCGCACGCAGCGTCGGCTGGGCCGCGCACACGGTCGAACAGATAACGAGCGCAAGTGTAATCAGGCCGCGCGGCCGCTATGAGGGCGTGCTGCCGTAAGATCAAGAGAGCGCCAATCGCTCACGACATCGTGTCGAGCTTGCGCTGCATGGCCGCGATCTGATCCTTCAGTTCCTGAAGGTCGTCGGGTTTTTCTGGCGTTTCCTTCCTGGCCGGCTCGGGCGTTGGCGCAGCGGCTGGCGCGGAGCCAGCGGGCGGGAACGGCGTGAACAGTCGCATCGCATTCTGGAACATTTCCATGTTGCGACGTGTCTGCTCCTCCAGCGCCTTGATCGGCGTGGTGATCTTCATCATGTCGAGCGGCGACTTGCCGATCGCCCCCTTCATCTGCTCGCGAAAGCGTTCCTGCTCCTTGGAGAAGGCGAGCATCGACTGTTCGAGGAAGCTCGGCACGATCATCTGCATCTGGTCACCATAATAGGCGATCAGCTGGCGCAGGAATGGGATCGGCAGCATGTTCTGCCCGTCCTTGTTCTCCAGTTCGAAGATGATCTGTGTCAGCACCGGATGCGTGATGTCGTCGCCGGTCTTGGCGTCCTGGACGGTGAACTCCTCGCCCTTCTTGACCATCTCTGCGAGGTCTTCGAGCGTCACATAGGTGCTGGTGCCGGTGTTGTAGAGGCGGCGATTGGCGTATTTCTTGATGATGATCGGATCGTCTTTAGCGGCCATCTACATCCTCCCGGGGACACCGGCGCGCCTCTGAGTAAGCCGCCGATAACGATTGTGCCTTTTTTGAGGATATGCGCAAAAGCCTCACAATTCCAAGCAGTTTGTGCAGTGCGGGATCACTAAATGCTGCATAGCGGGCAAAATATGCTGCGCAGCAATGGACGAATGGCCGCCATGGCAAGGCATGACCTGCTTGCCGCGGATGGGCGCCATGCCCATTTCCGGTTTGACTTGGGGTTGGGAAAGGGCAAGAAAAGTCCTCAACGACAGAACAACACCCTTGAAGTCTGGAGAAGAAAATGTCCGCTTCCATCGTCATTGCCAGTGCGGCGCGCACGCCGGTCGGCTCCTTCAACGGCGCCTTCGCCGCCACCCCCGCGCATGAGCTCGGTGCCGTCGTCATCAGGGAATTGCTATCGCGTGCCGGTGTCGAACCAGGCGAGGTCGACGAGGTCATCCTCGGTCAGGTGCTGACCGCCGCTCAGGGTCAGAACCCGGCCCGCCAGGCATCGATCAATGCCGGCTTGCCCAAGGAGACCACCGCCTGGGGCCTCAATCAGGTTTGCGGCTCGGGCCTGCGCGCCATTGCACTCGGCATGCAGCAGATCGCCACCGGCGATGCCAAGGTGATCATCGCCGGCGGCCAGGAATCGATGTCGCTTTCGACGCATGCCCAGCACCTGCGCGCCGGCGTCAAGATGGGCGACTTCAAGCTGATCGACACCATGATCAAGGACGGGCTGTGGGATGCCTTCAACGGCTATCACATGGGCAACACCGCCGAAAACGTCGCACGTCAGTTCCAGATCACCCGCGACGATCAGGACCAGTTCGCGTTGGCCTCGCAGAACAAGGCCGAGGCCGCGCAGAAGGCCGGCAAGTTCAAGGACGAGATCGTCGCCGTCACCCTCAAGGGCAAGAAGGGCGACACCATTGTCGACCAGGACGAATACATCCGCCACGGCGCCACGATCGACGCCATGACCAAGCTGAAGCCGGCCTTCGACAAGGACGGCACGGTGACCGCCGCCAACGCCTCCGGCATCAATGACGGCGCCGCCGGCGCGTTGCTGATGAGCGAAGCGGAAGCGGTGAGGCGCGGCATCACCCCGCTGGCGCGCATCGTGTCCTGGGCTACCGCCGGCGTCGATCCGCAGATCATGGGCACCGGGCCTATTCCCGCCTCGCGCAAGGCCTTGGAAAAGGCCGGCTGGTCGGTCGGCGATCTCGACCTGGTCGAGGCCAACGAGGCCTTTGCCGCCCAGGCCTGCGCCGTCAACAAGGACATGGGCTGGGATCCCTCGATCGTCAACGTCAATGGCGGCGCCATCGCCATCGGCCACCCGATCGGCGCTTCAGGCGCCCGGGTTTTCAACACGCTGGTCTTCGAAATGCGCCGGCGCGGCGCCAAGAAGGGGCTGGCCACCCTATGCATTGGCGGCGGCATGGGCGTCGCCATGTGCGTGGAAGCGCTCTAAAGAGAAGTGAATAGCGAATAGGGAGTAGCGAATAGGGAAGAATGGCGTCAGCGCAACGGGACATCAATCCCTACCCGCTATTCGCTACTCCCTATTCGCTCCAAAAAGGGAGGAGCGCATATGACCAAGGTAGCAATCGTCACAGGCGGATCGCGCGGTATCGGCGCGGCGATCTCGATCGCGTTGAAGACCGTCGGCTATTCGGTTGCCGCGAACTATGCCGGCAATGACGAAGCGGCGGCGAAATTCAACGCCGAGACCGGCATTCCGGTCTACAAATGGTCGGTGGCCGACTATGATGCCTGCGCCGCCGGCATCAGCCAAGTCGAGGCCGATCTCGGCCCGGTCTCGGTGCTGGTCAACAATGCCGGCATCACCCGTGACGCCATGTTCCACAAGATCACCCGCGAGCAGTGGAAAGAGGTCATCGACACCAACCTGTCCGGCGTCTTCAACATGACGCATCCGCTGTGGAGCGGCATGCGCGACCGCAAGTTCGGCCGCGTCATCACCATCTCCTCGATCAACGGCCAGAAAGGCCAGGCCGGCCAGGTCAACTATTCCGCCGCCAAGGCCGGCGACATCGGTTTCAGCAAAGCTCTCGCTCAGGAGGGGGCTCGCGCCGGCATCACCGTCAACGTCATCTGCCCCGGCTACATCGCCACCGAGATGGTCAAGGCAATCGACGAGAAGGTGCTCAACGAGCGCATCATTCCGCAGATCCCTGTCGGCCGGCTCGGCGAACCCGAAGAAATCGCGCGCTGCGTCGTCTTCCTCGCATCCGAAGATGCCGGCTTCATCACCGGCTCGACCATCACAGCCAATGGCGGCCAATACTTCGCCTGACGACGCGGCGGCGTAGGCGGAGAGATCGACGGGCCGGCACACCCGGCCCGTCTTTCGTTGCCGGTCAGTCTTTTCGACGTGACCCAATCCGGCACGCAGAGGTTAACAGCCACCCGCTGCCCTGTGCGAAAGCTACTTCGTAACCTGTGGATTCTAGGTGGATAAGCTGTTCACAACACAAGATATTGGGGTGAACAAACCAAGAAAATTCTGACATCGCTGATTCGTCGCCGATTCGTTCCGGCTTTGAGCGGAACGTTAACGGCGACAGCCGGAATCGCCTGCCAATTCCTTAACGCGGGTTAAGAAAGGTCAACAATTTCATAATCTTGGCTGAGGCACGCCAAGCCACTAGATCGTTCATCGGCAAAGATTAACGGCAAGGCCCTCTTAGCATGAAACGGGCCAGTTCAGCGATTCAGCATGTGGTGAGACCCGCGGTCGCAAAATCCACATGTAGCCGTGAACAAAAGCTGAATCTGCAGGAGTCACTGATTCGTCGCTGATTCGTTCCAGACTCGTTCTATCTGTTAATTCGCAGCCGGTTGAGAGCTTGACAAAACCACCTTCTGGCCGTCAGCGGAACATTCCGCTTTCGCTTCGCGCCCGAAATCCCTATGTGTCGCCTGTCATACGCGCCACTTTGAGGCACGCTCCCGACAACCAGAGGCCAGAAGCCTTATTTCCAGGTCCCAGAAGCCTTATTCTAGGTTAATGAACATCCAGCCCAAACACACCGAGCCGCTGATCCTGTCGGGCCGCGACGTGACCGCCGTGCTGGGGCCGACCAACACCGGCAAGACTCATCTCGCCATCGAACGCATGGTGGCTCACGAGAGCGGCATCATCGGCCTGCCGCTCAGGTTGCTGGCACGTGAGGTCTACGCCCGCGTCTGCGAAAAGGTCGGCGCCCACAAGGTCGCGTTGGTCACCGGCGAGGAAAAGATCCAGCCTGCCGGCGCCAAATATTCGGTCTGCACCGTCGAGGCCATGCCGCGCGAGACCGACGCCGCCTTCGTCGCCATCGACGAGGTGCAGCTCGCCGGCGACCTCGAGCGCGGCCACATCTTCACGGACCGCATCCTGCATCTGCGCGGCCGCCAGGAAACGTTGCTGCTGGGTGCGGCCACCATGCACGGCATCCTGCAGCGCCTGCTGAGGGGTGTCTCGGTGGTGACGCGGCCGAGGCTGTCGCATCTTGCCTATGCCGGCTCCAAGAAGCTGACCCGCCTGCCGCGACGCACGGCAATCGTCGCCTTCTCCGCCGACGAGGTCTACGCAATCGCCGAACTCATCCGCCGCCAGCAAGGCGGTGCCGCCGTCGTGCTCGGCGCGCTCTCGCCGCGCACCCGCAACGCCCAGGTGGCGCTGTTCCAGTCCGGCGATGTCGACTATCTCATAGCCACCGACGCCATCGGCATGGGCCTCAACCTCGATCTCGACCACGTCGCCTTCGCCCAGAACCGCAAGTTCGATGGCTTCCAGTACCGCAACCTGACGGCGGCCGAGCTTGGCCAGATCGCCGGCCGCGCCGGCCGACATCTGCGCGACGGCACCTTCGGCGTCACCGGCCAGGTCGACCCGCTGGACGAGGAGCTGATCAAGAAGATCGAAAGCCATGATTTCGATCCGGTGAAGGTGCTGCAGTGGCGCACCGCGCATTTCGACTTTGCCAGCCTCGACGCTCTGAAGCGCTCGATCGAGACCAACGCCCCGGTCGAGGGACTGACGCGGGCATTGCCTGCCGTCGACGCACAGGCGCTCGAGCATCTGTCGCGCGACGAGGACATCCGTGCACTCGCCACCAATGCCAAGCGCGTGGCGCTGTTGTGGGAAGCCTGCGCGCTGCCCGACTACCGCAAGATCGCGCCGGCCCAGCATGCCGACCTCATTGCCTCGATCTACACGGACCTCGCACGCCACGGCCATGTCGACGAGAATTACATGGCCGAGCAGGTGCGCCGCGCCGACACCACCGAGGGCGATATCGACACGCTGTCGCATCGCATTGCCCAGATCCGCACCTGGACATTCGTGTCGAACCGGCCCGGTTGGCTGGCCGATCAGGCACACTGGCAGGAAAAGACGCGCGAAATCGAAGACAGATTGTCGGATGCGCTGCATGAGCGGTTGACGAAACGCTTCGTAGACCGCAGGACTTCCGTCCTCATGCGGCGCCTTAGAGAAAATACCATGCCTGAAGCCGAAATTAGTCCTACCGGAACCGTCCTTGTCGAAGGCCACCATGTCGGCGAGTTGCAAGGGTTCCGCTTCACCGCCGACCAGACCGCCGGCGGCGAAGACGCCAAGGCGGTGCGCACCGCCGCCCAGAAGGCGCTGGCCGCCGAGTTCGAGGCGCGTGCCGAACGTTTCGGCGCCTCGGCCAATGGCGACATCGCGCTTGGCTCGGACGGCACGCTGCGCTGGATCGGCGCGCCGATCGGTACACTGGTATCAGGCGAAGACGCGCTGAAGCCGCGCCTGGTGCTGCTGGCCGACGAGCAACTGACCGGCCCGGCGCGCGACAAGGTCGCCGCGCGTGCCGAGCGTTTCGTCAATTTCCAGATCGAGTCGCTGCTGAAGCCGCTGGTCGACCTCAGGAATGCCGACCAGATTTCCGGCATCGGCCGTGGCATCGCCTTCCAGCTGGTCGAGAATTTCGGTCTCATAAACCGCCGCGACATCGCCGAGGAGATGAAGTCGCTCGACCAGGAAGGCCGCGCCGCACTCCGCCGGCTCGGCGTGCGCTTCGGCGCCTACCATGTCTTCGTGCCGGCGCTGATCAAGCCGGCGCCTGCCGGACTGGTGACGCTTCTGTGGGCGCTGAAGAATGACGGCAAGGACAAGCCAGGTTTTGGCGACGTGGTCCATGCGCTCGCCTCCGGCCGGACTTCGGTGGTCATCGACCCGGCCTTCGACAAGACCTTCTACAAGCTCGCCGGCTACCGCAATCTCGGCCGCCGCGCCGTGCGCATCGACATCCTTGAACGGCTGGCCGACCTGATCCGCCCGGCGACCAACTGGAAGCCCGGCCTCGGCCAGCGCCCGGACGGCGCCTATGACGGCCAGTCCTTCATGGTGACGCCGCCGATGATGTCGATCCTCGGCGCCACTGCGGACGACATGGAAGAGATCCTCAAAGGTCTCGGCTACCGTGCCGAGCCGAAGTCGGCCGTCGAGGTCAAGGCGCGGCTCGAAGCACAGGACAATGCCGCGCGCGAAGCAGCGGTGGCGAAGCTTGCGGCGGAAGAGGCTGCACGAGCCGAGCAGGCCAAAGCGGTCGAAGCCGCGACCACGGATGCCGCAGCAGAGGCATCAGTCGAAGGGTCGGAGCCGGCATCGGACAGAGTGGCCCTTTCGGAAGCGGCGGTCGAAATCCCCGCCGATATCATCGCGGACGCCGCGGCGGAATCTGCTGTGCCTGCAGTCGAACAGGCGGACGCTCCGATCGAAACCGCTCAGGACGAAGCGCCGGTAGCCGAGGCTGCGGCCGAAGCCGCAGAACCGGCACTGGTTGAACCGCAGGCAGAGGCTGAAGCCGCGGCGGCAGAGGAAGCCGCACCGGCCGAGCTGGTGTCGGATGCCGCGCCCGCAACGGACGCCGCGCCGGAAGAGCCTGCAGCGGTGGCTGAAGCAGCTGCCGGCGAACCCGCTCCGGAAGCCGAAACGCCAAAACCCATCCTGTTGTGGCGCCAGGGTCGTTTCGAACAGCGCCCGCGCAACCGCGACGACAATCGCAGGAACAATCGTCCACGCAACGGACAAGCGCGCGGCCGAAGCGATGCGCCTGCGGATGCCGCCGGCGCAGCGGCCGCAACTGCATCCGGAGAGCGTCCGGCCCAGGAAGGACGGCGCGATGGAGCCGGCAAGGCGCGCTTCGACCGCTCGAAGTTCAAACCCAAGCCGCAGACCGAAGGCGAACAGCGGCGTGACGGCCGGCCGCAAGGCGAGCGTCCGGACCGCCGCGAAGGCCGTCCCGACTGGAAGGGCGGCAGGCCGGATGGCAAGGGTGGTCCGCAAGGCGGCAAGCCCGCCTTCCAGCCGAAGCCGCGCGAGGAGCGCCCGGTGCGCTTCGATCCGGACTCGCCCTTCGCCAAGCTCGCTGCTCTGCGCGACCAGCTGAAGAAGTAGGCCAGAGCCGGCTGATTTCGGGTCGAATCGACCTGAAATCTGAATCCGCTCTAAACTTAAGAGATAGAGCATGATGTCGTCCGAAAGCCGCTTCGCACTTTTCGGCATCATGCTCTAGGCGCTTCGATGGTTGCTGAAGGCCGCCAGCGTATCGACAAATGGCTGTTCTTCTCGCGCGCCGTGAAATCGCGCTCGCTGGCGGCAAAGCTGGTCGTGTCCGGCCGGGTTCGCATCAATCGCGACAAAGCAGCGCAGGCCTCCGATCAGGTCAAGTCAGGCGACGTGCTGACCATCACGCTTGAGCGGCGCATCTTCATCTGGAAGGTACTCGGCGCCGGTGCGCGACGCGGCCCGGCCGAGGAGGCCCGCACGCTCTACGAGGATATGTCGCCACCGCCCGCGCCGAAGGGCGAAGCCCCTCCCGATGCAATTCCGGGGCTGCGCGAGGCCGGCAGCGGCCGCCCGACCAAGAAGGAACGCCGCCAGACCGACCGATTGCTCGGCGAAGATTGATGCCTGGCGTCCAAAATCACGCAGCGGTTCTGGGATAGCGACACGCCTGAGGCAAAGACTGAACCCCGCAAAAGACGCCGCGCGGAACATGACTGACTTCCGCCGGGCCTGCCGTCTGGAATTCCATTCCGGAAACACCGGCACCTCCCGCAATGGCTACCCTTGCAAGCGGCCGATAAAGGCGTTACCTGACGGAAAAAGCCCAACAAAAATGGGACGTCCCGGAGCCGACCGATGACCTATGTCGTGACCGACAATTGCATCAAATGCAAATACATGGACTGCATCGAGGTCTGTCCGGTCGACTGTTTCTACGAAGGCGAGAACATGCTCGTCATCCATCCCGACGAGTGCATCGACTGCGGCGTCTGCGAGCCGGAATGCCCGGCCGACGCGATCAAGCCCGACACCGAGCCCGGCCTCGACAAATGGCTGCAGGTCAATACCGAATACGCCGATAAATGGCCCAACATCACCGCCAAGAAGGAGCCTCCGGCAGACGCCAAATCCTTCGACGGCGAGGCTGGCAAGTTCGAGAAGTACTTCTCGGCAGAGCCCGGCGAAGGCGATTGACAACACGGCCGCAAAGGCCGGTATTACGCTAGGTAAGAGGCATGTCACATTAACCGGCTTGACAGCCGGCGCCGGGTTGTGGCCTTCGCGTATGCAGCAAAACCTTGATTCTTCCGACTTTTTGTGTTACATCAGCAAAACATGCCGGTGACACAACGTCGATTTATGGCGCAGACGCCCAAAATCACTGAAAGGTGAAAATCCCATTCCGGACCAGAGCGATCTGGGGCCAGGCGGCCGCAATGTTGCGTTTGCCGGCCCGGCTTTTCCGATGGGTCATCTGTTGTGCGGCTAACGATCGGTTTCCCCGATCGAGCGAGTTCGGGCCGGCAGGACGCCGGTACCACAACAAGGAGTTCAGGGCGTAATGGCAACGATCACCCCGCAGAAGAAGTCCACCGCTGCGCGTCACGGTTTCAAGACTGGCGAATACATCGTCTATCCGGCGCATGGCGTCGGCCAGATCGTCTCGATCGACGAGCAGGAAGTTGCTGGACACAAGCTGGAACTGTTCGTGATCGACTTCTCGAAGGACAAGATGCGCCTGAAGGTGCCGGTCGCCAAGGCGACCTCCATCGGCATGCGCAAGCTGTCGGAAGAGGATTATGTCGAGCGCGCGCTGAAGGTCGTGCAGGGCCGCGCCCGCGTCAAGCGCACCATGTGGTCGCGCCGCGCCCAGGAATATGATGCGAAGATCAATTCCGGCGACCTGATCTCGATTTCGGAAGTTGTGCGCGATCTCTACCGCGCCGACAACCAGCCGGAGCAGTCCTATTCCGAGCGTCAGCTCTACGAGGCGGCGCTCGATCGCATGGCCCGCGAGATCGCTGCCGTCAACCGCATGTCGGAAACCGAAGCCGTGCGCCTGATCGAGGTCAACCTCAACAAGGGCCCTAAGCGTGGCGCCAAGGCCGACAATGAAGAAGCCGAGCAGGAAGAAGCTGCCTGACCTTCGTCACCTCTGAATTCATGGAAAACCCGGCCTTGCGCCGGGTTTTTTGCTTTCTGGAAGTGGCGCTGAACCGAAGGCAGCGCTTACACCTCGCCGCCGCCTTCCTTCATCGCCTCCTGCTTCAGAGTCGCAATGAAGCGCTTGGTCCGCTGCTGCTCAGGATTGCCGAACAGCACTGCGGCCGGCCCCTTCTCGACGATAACGCCGGCATCGAGGAAGACCACTTCCTGCGCGATCTTGGAGGCGAGGCGCAGATCATGCGTCGCCATCACCATGGTCGTGCCTTCGCTGGCGAGCTTGCCGAGCACGTCGACCACCTCTTGCGCCAGTTCCGGGTCGAGCGCCGAGGTCGGTTCGTCGCAAAGCAGCACTTTCGGCGACGGCGCCAGGGCGCGGGCGATCGCCACGCGCTGCTGCTGGCCGCCGGACAGCGTCGCCGGCCAGGCATCGGCCTTGTGCGCCATGCCCACCTTCTCCAGCAAAGCCAGCGCCCGCTCCCGCGCCCGCTCAGGCGGCCATTTCAGCACCGTCACCAGCCCCTCCATGACATTCTCGATCGCAGTGCGATGCGGAAACAGCTGGAAGTTCTGGAACACCATGCCGGTCTGCAGCCGCAAGCGCTGGATATCCCTGGCCGGAACCCGGCCGCCCGGGTGGAATTCGAGCGTCTCATCGCCGATCCGCACCGTGCCCGAGGTCGGGATCTCCAAGAGGTTGATGCAGCGCAGAAGGGTGCTTTTTCCCCCGCCTGACGGGCCGACCAGCGCCGTGACGCTGCCTTCGGCAATGGCGACTGTCACGCCCTTCAGCACGAGATTGTCGCCGAAGCGCTTTTCGATGTTGCCGAGGCCGATCATGAGCGTGCCTCCAGGAAGCCGCCATAGCGGTTGAGGCGGGTTTCCAGCCGCGTCTGCAAGGCCGACAGCACCGAACTCAGCGCCAGATAGAGGATCGCTGCCTCGACATAGAGGATCAGCGGCTCGTAAGTGGTGGCGACGATGCGCTGCGCCGCCTGGAACATCTCCGGCACGGTGATGGCGGCGGCCAGCGAGGTGTCCTTGACCAGCGAGATGAAGGTGTTGGAGAGCGGCGGCACCGCGACCCGGCCGGCCTGCGGCAGGATGGTGCGCCGCATCGCCTGGCTCCAGGTCATGCCGATCGAATAGGCGGCTTCCCACTGGCCTTTCGGCACCGAACCTATGGCGGCGCGGATGATTTCCGAGGTGTAGGCGCCGATGTTGAGCGTGAAGCCGATCAACGCCGCCGTGAAGGCGTCTAGCAGGATGCCGACCGACGGCAGGCCGTAGAAGATCAGGAACAACTGCACTAGGAGCGGCGTGCCGCGGAAGATCCAGACGTAGAAGCGCACAAACGCAACCAGCGGCTTCGCCCCGAACAGCCGGGCGAGCGCGGCACCCAGGCCGACCGACAAGCCAAGAACGAAGGACAACAGCGTCAGCGGCACGGTGAAGATCAGCGCCGCCCACAGGAGCGAAGGCAGCGACTCCAGCATCAGTTGCAGCCAGTGCGGCACGTAAGACCCTCCAAGTGGTCGTGGTGGCTTCGTCAAGGCGCGAATGCGTCAGCCATATCACGGTAAGAGCGGCGGGCCGTCAAAGACGGCTCGCCGCTCGATAGTCTCATGGGCCGGAGACCGGCCCACTCACCAGATTACTTCGAAACGTCCTGCCCGAAATAGGTGTCGGCGATCTTCTTGTAGGTGCCGTCGGCCTTGATGTCGGCCAGCGCCTTGTTGATCGCCGCGACCAGTTCCGGATCGCCCTTGCGCACGATGACGCCGGAATAGTCGGCGTTTTCCTCTTGCGCGGCGATCTTCACATTGGCGTCGGGCTTGTGCTTCTTGAAGTCGAGGAATGACAGGCTGTCATTGATGGTGGCGTCGGCGCGGCCTGTCAAAAGCAGCTGGATCGACTGGTCGAAGCCATCGGTGCCGACCAGCTCGGCGCCATTCGTCTCGGCCAGCTTGCCGAAATTCGAGGTCAGCGACTGTGCCGACTTCTTGCCCTTGAGATCGGCGAAACTCTTGATGTCGGTGTTGTCGCCGCGCACGATCAGCACTGCCTTGGAGGCAATGTAGGGATCGGAGAAATCGTACTTGGCCTTGCGGGCGTCGGTGATGCCGACTTCGTTGATGACGGCGTCATAGCGATTGGCGTCGAGACCGGCGATCAGCCCATCCCACTTGCCTTCGAGGAACTCGGCCTTGACGCCGAGCTTGTCGGCGATCGCCTTGGCTATTTCGACGTCGAAGCCGACCAGCGCGCCGGAAGTGTCATGATAGGTGAATGGCGCATAGGTGCCTTCCGTGCCGACCTTGATGATCCCGGCCTGCTTGATCTGGTCGAGATTGGCGCCGGCATGGCCTGCGGTGACAGCCAGAGCCTGCAGCGTTCCGGCGATGATGAGCGACTTGAGCCATTTCATTTTTCTGTGATCCCGTCCTTGGCCGGATATCCGGCATGTTTGAGCGCTGGAAACTGGCAGATGCAAGGCAGGAAAATAAGGAATGAAATTTCAAAGACAATCCGTTCTTGAAATCAGATGCTCAAAATTCCGTTTTCAACGAGAGTCGGCGCTATTCCAGACTATCCCGGAAGCCGTCTGGACAGCGTGTCAGGCGCGACGCCGGCCAGGGAACCATTCCCGTGCATGGCACGTTCTGGCTGTTCTAGGGCACGACGCCGCCATTTCAACCCGGGCGCCAGCCATGTTTGCAACGTCATCCGCATCGCCTGAACCAGGGAGCGCCTCATGATGGAAGACACGGCAGGACGGATCATGGTCCGCGCGGCAATGAGGGCCCCTTACCTCGAACGTGACGAGGAGCATAGGCTGGCATTGCTCTGGAAAGAGGACAACGACCAGAACGCTCTGCACAGCATCACCGTCGCCCATATGCGGCTGGTCATTTCCATGGCTTCGAAATTCCGCCACTACGGCCTGCCGCTCGGCGATCTGATCCAGGAGGGTCATGTCGGCCTGCTTGAGGCCGCCGCCCGCTTCGAGCCGGAGCGCGAGGTGCGGTTCTCTACCTATGCGACGTGGTGGATTCGCGCCTCGATGCAGGACTACATCCTGCGCAACTGGTCGATCGTGCGCGGCGGCACCAGCTCGGCGCAGAAGGCGCTGTTCTTCAACCTGCGACGCCTTCGCGCGCGGCTGGCGAATGGCGCCGAGCCGCTGTCCAACGCAACGCTCTATCGCGAAGTGTCGGAGGCGCTCGGCGTCTCCGAAGCCGATGTGGCGATGATGGATTCGCGGCTGTCGGCGCCCGACTCCTCCCTCAACATGCCGATAGCCGACGATGCGGGTTCGACCGAGCGCATGGATTTCCTGGTCTCGGATGATCCGCTGCCCGACGAGATCGTCGGCGACAAGATCGATGTCGCGCGCCGCTCGCTCTGGCTGAGGGAGGCGCTTCGCGCGCTCAACGCTCGTGAGCTGAGGATCATCGAGGAACGCCGGTTGAACGACGAGGGCGCGACACTCGAAGCGCTCGGCGAGACGCTCGGCATTTCCAAGGAACGTGTCCGCCAGATCGAAGCCCGCGCCATGGAAAAGCTAAAGGTCGCGTTGTTGAAGCAGAACCCGGAGTTCATGGCGACCGCCGCCTGATCCGCAGCAGACGTCCCGCGGATAGACCGCGATCTTACTTGTCAGTGACGATCTTGACCTTGTCGCCGGCCGAAACCGCGGCCCCCGGCGACAGCGCATTGAGCACGCGAAACAGGTCGAGCTTGCGGTCGACGCCGACCATCTGGGCCGAAAGAGAACCCATCGTCTGCCCTGGCTGGACAGTGACCACGCGGATATGCAGCGGCTTCAAAGCCGCCTTTTCGGCAGCGCTGAGGATCCGGAACGAGCCGCTGACCGAACGCGCCACTGTGTCCAGCGAGGTGCTGGCCGAAGGAGCAGCGGTCAGCAGCCGGTAGACCTGGCCACCGGCGCGGATCACAGCGATGTCGAACTGCCAGCCTTCGGCGCCCGCATGCGCGGTCGCCGCCTCATTGCCGTTGATGGTTTCCTGTTTGACGGTGCTCTCGTCGAGACCGGCCACCCAGCCGCTGCGGATATAGTCTGTCAGTGAGCGGTTCTTGTCGATCGAGACGCCGTCGAAGCGGATGGCCATGTCACCGGGACCGGTTGCGGTCACTGCCGCCGCCGAATTGTCGATGATGAAGCCCTGCGGCACCGAGAAGGACACGCCAAGGCCCGGATGCAGGAAGGTTTCGCCGCGCACATAGCCTTCCTCAGGTGTGTCCCCATAGAGCAGGCCGTCTATGCCGGCGAGGAAGGAATCGCGGTCGCGCGTGCCGAAGCCTGGCGCACCGAACTGACGGGCATGGCGCTGCGCCAGATCGATGCGCTGCGGCGTGTTGGGGTGCGTGGCCAGGAAGTCTAGGCTGGCATCGGTGGCGCCGCTGATCGAACGGAAATCGGTATAGGCCGACATCGACTGCAGGAAGCGGCCGGCGGCGAAAGGATCGTAGCCGGCTTCGCCGATCGATTTGATGCCGATGGCGTCGGCTTCCAGCTCCTGGTTGCGCGAGAATTGCGCCAGCCTCAGCTTGCCGCGGATCAGCGCCGCCTTGGCGGTCGGGCTGTCGCCGAGCACGTCGGAAACCACCTTGGTCGCCAGGCCTTCCTCGGCCTCGAGTTGCTGGCGCTGCAGGCCGTGATTGGCCGTGACGTGGCCCATCTCATGCGCGATGACCGCGGCAAGCTCGGCCGAATCATTGGCCAGTGCCAGCAGGCCGCGTGTGATGTAGAGATAGCCACCCGGCAGCGCGAAGGCGTTGACGTTGGGCGAATTCAGGATGGTGATGCGATAGGTCTGCGTCGGGTTGGCCGAGACCACCGTCAGATTGCCGACCACCTTGGCGACCATGCGCTCAAGCTTGGGATCGGAATATTCGCCGCCATAGGTCGCCAGGATGCGCGGATGCTGCGCCTTGGCCAATTCAGCGAGCTTGTTGTTGGCGCCGACATTGTCGACGGTGATCGGCTTGTCGGATGGCTGGAAGCCGGATTCCTGAACCGCCGGCGGCGTGAGCATCTGGCAGCTCGCCAGCGCCACGGCAAAGCCAGCCAGCGCAAGAAAGCGCGCCAGCGGTTTCATTCCTAGTGTGTTAGCGCCGATCGCCAGAACGGCTTCCTTTCGGGTCCCGGCGCATGATCACGAAAATCGGGGGCGATCTTCGGAATGTGTCATGCGCTATATATCTCAAACTGCTGCAGCATCCGTTGCCCGTCCCACAGGGGCGAGCGGCGGATACTGCAGGCAAATCACGTCCTGTGCCGGACCAGTAGGGCGGACCTAGCCACACTCCTCCAGTCATGGCAAGCAAGCGCCACATCGCCTGGAACCGGTTTGACCGTAAATTATGTCCGCTTCCGGGCAACATCTCGTGATACGGCACCCCCGGTACCTGCGCCGATATAGCGCCGGAATGCTTCCGGACCAGCCCCGGCAAAGAAATCATCCGCCTTGCCGGTTGCGGCAACCAAACCATTGTCCAGAAACACCATGTGTTCGCCGATACGGCGGGCGTCTTCGGGCTGGTGGGTGACGAACAGCACCGTCATGCCCCGCTCGGCATGAACGGCGGCAACCAGATCCAGCATGTCGTCGCGCAGCGCCGGACCGAGCGAGGCGAAGGGTTCGTCGAGCAGCAGAACAGGCCGATCGCGCACCAGCACCCGGGCCAGGGCGACGCGCTGACGTTCCCCGCCGGAAAGTTCGCGCGGCAGGCGTCGCTCCTTGCCGGCAAGACCGGTGCGCGCAAGCGCCTCGGCGATCGCGGCGCGGTCCGCCTCGGTCAGCCGCAAGGATGGCGAGCGCCCGAGCCCGACATTCTGCTCGACGGAAAGATGGGCGAAGAGATTGTTTTCCTGGAACACCATCGACACCGGCCTCACTGAGGCTGGCTCGGCGCTGACATCGGCACCGCCGATCAGCACGCGGCCGGACTGCGGAGTCTCGAAGCCGGCGACCAGATTGAGCAGCGTCGACTTGCCCGAACCGCTCGGCCCCATGATGGCGGTGATCTTCGCCGTGACAAACTCGACGTCGAAGACCAGCGGTGCTTCGCCATAGCTGAACGACACGTTATCCAGCCGCACCGGAGCGCCCTTTTCAAGCCTGCTGGCCGCCCTGTCACGCATCCCGGACCTTCTCTCTTCCCAGCCAGTGCGCCGCCACGATCAATGCGAGGCAGACGAGGCCAAGCAGCAGTGCCAGGCCGGCGGCGTCCTCGGTGCGGTAGCTGCCCATCCGCGCCAGGAGAAGGTAGGGCAATGTCTGCACGGAATCACTGCCGAACAAGGCAATGACGCCGAGATCACCGAGCGACAGCGCCATGGCGAAAGCGAAAGCCGTGGCGAGCGGTCGCCGCAGCGACGGCCAGTCGACCAGCATTAACCGGTTCCAGCCCGCAATGCCGAGCTGTGCACACAGCCGCTCGTGACGCTCGCTGGCCGCATCATAGGCGGGACGGATGGCGCGCAGGGCGAACGGCATGGCCATCACCGCATTGACGGTGACGACCATGACCGGGGCAATGGCGAAGACATCGCCGACATGGCGCAGCAACAGGAACCAGCCGGCGCCGACGACGATCGGCGGCACGACCAGGACAAAGCCGGCGCCTGTATCGGTGGCGTGTTCGAGCAGTGTCTTTGCGCCGGTCCGGCGGTTCAGCGCCAGGGCCCGCCGCGCCATGGTCAGCGCCAGCGACAGCGTCACTGAGAGCAGCGCCGACAGGTACGCGAGCACCACGCTGGTCAGCGTCGCCTGCCGGACAGTGGCCTCACCGGCCAGCCGGCCGAGATCGGCGCCGAGCCCGGCCATCACCGTGGCGGCCATCGGCCCGACGACGAACAGCAGCGCCAGGACGATGAGCATGGCGTTCAACCAGGTTTCGCTCCCGTTGACCGAGAGATAGCGGCGTTGCGCGACTGGCAGGTTGGTGTCGCCGACCATATTGGCACCAAGCCGTGTCAGCGCCAGCACCACGACAAAGGTCAAGGCGATCTGCAGCAGCGTCAGCGTGACGGCGCGCGCGGGATCGAAATCGAAGCGAAGCGCCTGATAGATACCGACCTCCAGCGTCGTCGCGGCCGGCCCGCCGCCCAGTATCAGCACGATCGTGAAGGATGTGATGCAGAGCATGAAGACCAGCCCGGCGACCCCTGGCAATGCCGCACGCAGCGTTGGCCATTCGATCAGCCGGAACGCCGGCTGCGCCGCCATGCCGAGCTGGCTCGCCAGCCGCCATTGATCGGACGGTATGGTCTGCAGCGCCTCGAGAAACAGTCGCGTCGCCAGCGGCAGGTTGAAGAAGACATGGGCGACGAGAATGCCGGACAGGCCATAGATCCCCGGCCAGCTTCCACCGCCGATCATGGCGAGCACGCCGGCGAAATAGCCGGCGCGGCCATAAAGCGCCAGGATGCCGAGGGCCGCAACGATGGCCGGCAGCGCCAACGGTACGGCGAAGAGCTGCAGGATGAAGGCGCGGCCAAAGAAGCGCGGATGCCGCGACAGAGCGCGCGCCACAAACAGCGCCGGGCCGACGGAAAGCAGCGTCGACAGCGCTGCTTGCCAGAGCGTGAAGCGAATGACGCGAAACAGATAGGGGCCGAAGGCTGCCCATGCGCCCGAAAGATCGTGAGCGCCCTCGAAAAGCAGGCCTGCAAACGCACCGCCGATCAGCAGCGCGATTACAGCAAGCGCGATAATGCCGGCGCTGACGCGGGAATTCGTGGAATGCGCCGGCGTCATCGCGCTGCCTACTTGCTCATCACCGCCAGCCATTCATCGACCCAAGCCTTGCGGTTGGCGGCGACTTCCTCGGGGCTGAACCGCAAGGTTTTGGTCGGCTTGACCAGTTTGTCGAATGCCGGATTGAGCGGCTTGTCGGTCTTGCCTGCCGGGAACATCCAGTTGGTCTCGGGAATGGCATCCTGGAATTTCGGCCCGGTCATGAAGGCCATGAACTTTGCCGCCAGCGGATTCTTGGCTCCCGCCGTGGTGATGCCCGCCACCTCGATCTGCAGATATTCGCCCTCCTCGAAGGAGGCCGCCTGGTAGCGCTCGGTGTTCTCGGCGACCATGTGGTAGGCCGGCGACGTCGTGTAGGACAACACCATCGGCGCCTCGCCCTTGGTGAACAGGCCATAGGCCTCGCTCCAGCCCGGCGTCACGGTCAGCACCTTCGCCTTGAGCTTGGCCCAGGCCTCCGGCGCCTTGTCGCCATAGACCGACTTGACCCACAGAAGCAGGCCGAGGCCCGGTGTCGAGGTGCGCGGATCCTGGATGACGATCTTGTCGTCGGCACTGCCTTCGACCAGCTCTTTCAGGCTTTTCGGTGGGCTCTTCAGCTTCTCGGTGTCGTAGACGACGGCGAAATAGCCGTAGTCAAAGGGGACGAAAGTGTTGTCGCTCCAGCCGCCCGGCACATTGACGTCGGTCACCGCGCCATGCGGTGCGAACAGGCCTGACGCCTTGGCATCGGCGGTGAGATTGGTGTCGAGGCCAAGCACGATATCGGCCTTGGTCGATGCGCCTTCCAGCTTGACCCGGTTGAGCAGCGCGACGCCGTCGGCGACCGAGACGAACTCGACATCGCAGCCGCATTCGGCCTCGAATTCCTTCTTCACCACGGGACCCGGACCCCAGTCGGCGGTGAAACTCTCATAGGTGTAGACGGTGAGCTTGTCCTTGGCCAAGGCCGGGCCGGACAGGACCACGGCCATTGCTGAGACAAGAGCGTATAAAAGCGTGCGCATCGGCGCCTCCTTCGTTCGAGTTGAAAGGAATTGAGGCGTCGGACTGTCCGAAACGTCTAATCCCTCCGCCGGTACAAACCGGATCAGGTTCAGCGGGTTGGCGAGATTGCCTCTCAGCCGGTCCGCGAAGATCGCGTCCGGCACCCCGTTAGAGCGTTTCGACACATAGGCCGGGCCGATCCCCCACGCAAGTGGGAGTTTGCCGCCTTCCGTTTGCCGTGCCGGGCTGGTAAGGGCCACACGATATGAGCACATTCACCATCCTGCTTGGCGGCGATCTCATCCGCACGCCACGGCTCGACCGCCAGGTCGAAGGCTCCCGCGTGATCGCCGCCGATGCTGGCATCGGCCATGCGCGGCTGCTGGGTCTCGTGCCGGAGCTGTGGGTGGGTGATTTCGATTCGGTGCCGGCCAACCTGCCTGACGATCTCGCTTCCGTGTCGCGCCGGACCTTCCCGGCGGAAAAGGACCAGACCGACGGCGAACTGGCCGTCGCCGCCGCACTGGAGCGCGGTGCGACCAGCCTGGTGCTCGTCGGCGCCTTCGGCGGCAAGCGCGCCGACCACGCTTTCCAGCATCTGGCGCTTGCCCTGCGGCTGGCCGAGGCCGGGACTGATGTGCTTTTGACAAGCGGCGCCCAGGAAGGCGTTCCCCTGTTGCACGGAACGGCTGGCTTCGACTATACCGACCGCACGCTGTTTTCGGTGCTCGGCTTTTCCGAGCTTGCCGGCCTGACCGTCACCGGTGCCAAATGGCCGCTCGATCACGTCAAGGTGGCATTCGGTTCGTCGCTGACCATTTCCAACGAGGTCATGGGCCACCTCGAAATCGCGCTGGACCATGGCAGCGCGATGCTGCTCGCTCATCCCTATCCCTTACCTGAAAGCTGACATGGCCCCGCCCCTTCTCAACCTCGACGGGATAAAACTGACCTTCGGCGGTACGCCGCTGCTCGATGGCGCCGCCTTGACCGCTTCGGCCGGCGACAAGATCGCATTGGTCGGACGCAACGGATCAGGCAAGTCGACGCTGCTGAAGATCGCCGCCGGCCTGATCGAGCCGCAGGACGGCGAGGTGTTCCGCCAGCCCTCGGCAACCATTCGATACCTGCCGCAGATGCCCGACATGGAAGGTTTTGCCAGTGTCCGCGCGTATGTCGAGGCAGGACTAGGCCCCGCCGACGATCCCTACCGCGCCAGCTATCTGATGGAGCATCTCGGCCTGTCGGGCGAAGAGCGGCCGAACGATCTGTCAGGCGGCGAGGCGAGGCGCGCCGCCCTTGCCCGCGTCATGGCGCCCGAGCCCGACATTCTGCTGCTCGATGAGCCGACCAACCATCTCGATCTCTCTGTCATCGAATGGCTGGAAGAGGAGCTTAGCCGCACCTCCTCCGCACTCGTCGTCATCTCGCACGACCGTCGCTTTCTCGAACGCGTGTCGCGCGCCACGATCTGGCTCGATCGCGGCCAGACCCGTCGCCTGGACAAGGGATTTGGCCATTTCGAGGAATGGCGCGACCTGGTGCTGGAGGAAGAAGAGCGCGAGCAACACAAGCTCGGCCGCCAGATCGTGCGTGAGGAACACTGGCTGCGCTACGGCGTGACGGCGCGGCGCAAGCGCAACATGCGCCGTCTCGGCGAATTGCAGACGATGCGCCAGCGTTTTCACGGCCATCGCGGCGCCGAAGGGTCGGCCACCATGGTGGCCAGCGACGCCGCCGAATCCGGTAAGCTGGTGATCGAGGCCAAGAACATCGAGAAGAGCTTTGGCGATCTCACCGTGGTCAAGGGGTTTTCAACCCGCATCCAGCGCGGCGACCGCGTTGGTCTGGTCGGGCCGAACGGCGCCGGCAAGACGACGCTGTTGAAGATGCTGACCGGCGAGATGAAGCCCGACGCCGGCTCGGTACGGCTCGGCACCAATCTGGAGATCGCCACCCTCGACCAGAAGCGCGAGGCGGTCGACCCGCAGGAGACGCTGGCGCAATATCTCACCGACGGGCGCGGCGAAAACCTCGTCATCAATGGCGAGCAGCGCCACGTCGTCTCCTACATGAAGGATTTCCTGTTCAAGCCGGAGCAGGCGCGCACGCCGGTGCGCGAGCTGTCCGGCGGTGAGCGGGCGCGGCTCTTGCTGGCGCGCGTGCTGGCGCGGCCGGCAAACCTTCTGGTGCTGGATGAGCCGACCAACGATCTCGACATGGAGACGCTGGAACTGCTGCAGGAACTGGTTGCCGGTTTTGCCGGAACGGTCATCCTGGTCAGCCACGACCGCGATTTCCTCGACCGCACAGTGACCAGCCTGATCGCGCCCGACGGTGACGGCCGCTGGATCGAATATGCCGGCGGCTATTCCGACATGCTGGCGCAGCGCGGCGGCACCAGGCTGGATGACCGCAAGGCGCGCGCGAGGGCCGAAAACGGCGAAGCGCCCGCATCAAGCAAGAGCGAGGCCACAGCGCCAAAGGGGCCGGCGAAGAAACTGTCGTTCAAGCAGAAATTCGCGCTGGAATCCCTGCCTAAGAAAATCGAAGCCGTGACGGCATCGATCTCAAGACTTGAGAACAACATCGCCGATCCGGCCTATTACGAGCGCGATCCGGCCTCCTTCCAGAAGACCATCGCCGCCCTCGACAAGGAGCGCGCCACGCTGGCCGCGCTTGAAGAAGAGTGGCTGGAGCTGGAGATGCTGCGCGAAGAGATGGAGGGGTAGTTTCACCGCAATCAGCATTGCCTGATTATTGCAGTGACACGGAAATGCGCATACATTATGCGCATGTTACGGAGGCTACTATGCGCAAGGTTGCCTTGAATGCGATCCGTCAGCCAGCAAATCTGTCGATCGATTCGAACCTCATGAGGGAAGCCAAGGGGCTTGACGTGAATGTCTCGCGCGCCGCGGAAGCAGGCATCGCGGAGGCGGTGGCTGCTGAAAAAACGCGGCTGTGGAAGCTTGAGAACCGCGCCACGATAGATGCGTGGAACGACTATATCGAGAAGCACGGCATTCCGCTGGAAGAGTACCGGCAGTTCTGATGCCCCGCTATGATGTCTTCGCCGGTCGCATCGAAGGCAGCTACTTGCTCGACGTCCAGTCCGAACTGCTCGACAATTTCAAGACGCGGGTAGTCGTTCCGCTTCTGCCGGTCGCAACGGTGCCGCCGCCGATGCGAAAGCTTCATCCGATCTTCGAGATCAACGGCCGAAAGCTGGTTATGGCAACACACCTGATTGCCACCGTTCCGGCCAGTGAATTAGGCGAAAGTCGACTGAACCTGATGAGGCACCACGACGACATCGTCGCGGCACTCGACATGCTGTTCCAAGGCTTCTGAACAAAGGCGACAGTTACGGCGTTTCTCAGCCAGCCGTTTTCGCCTGCCAGGCCTTGATCGCCTCGTCGAACACCTTCTCGCCGGGAATGCCCTTTTCCATGGTCAGCAGCGCCCGCCGTCCGGTCTTGTAGACGACCGGCACGTCGATCCAGTCCTGACCACGAAGCAAGGTCATGTTGGCGTCCTCGTCCGCCTTGGTGTCGTTGAGCGCGACGAGGAAGAAACCGTCGGCGATCTTGGCCGGAATGCCGATCAGCGGGCTGCCGGCATCCTGTTCCGAACTCTTCATGGCGACGCGCAGGATGTTGTCGACGCCGCCGCCTTCGAAACCGTCGGGGGTCAGGAAGATCATCTCGATGATATGGCTGGCCGGCAAGGTCTGGTCGGTGTTGCGGCGGATGGTCATGCGCAACTGGATGTCCTTGCCGGGAATGGTTGCCTCAGCGCGGATCGCCGGCTCCGGCGGCAGGTCGCCTCCGGGCGATTCCTGCACCAGCGACCAGACGATGTTGCCGGGCTCCGCCGAACCCTGGGCGGTGCTGGTGCGCTCTTCATAGAAGATCGCCTTCTGGCCAACCGGCAGAGCGGTTTCCGCGGGCGCGGCTGCCGGCGCCGCTGGCGTGGCGCCTGCCGGCGTTGGCGGTGTGGCGGCGGCATCGGCCGGCGCAGCTCCCGTAGCAGGCGGCGTCGCGGGCGCGGTGCCCGGTGCCGGCGTTGTGGCAGGTGCGGCCGCAGCCGGGGTGCCGGCGGCCGGTGCGGAAATTGCCGGCGCGTTGGTCGCCGAGGGCGGCGTGGTCAGCGCGGCGACCGATTCGCCTTCGCCGATGCCACTTTGTCCGCCGGCCGGGCCGGGGTCGACTTCACTGCCCTGCGGCGTCAGCCGCTGGGTGAATTTCGTGCTTTCGGCTTCCGTGCCACCGGCCGCAGGCGCCGGCGGCGTTGCCGCCGCATCGGTTGCCGGCTTGGCAGGTGCTGGTTTCACCGATTCGGTCTTCGCGACCTGGTTGCCGCCAAGCCCCAGCATCTTGCCGAAGGCGTCCTTGTTCAGCCAGATGCCGTAGCCGCCGCCGGCAACGACCAGCAGCGCGACGACGGCGGCGATCAGCCCGCCATAGCTGCGCTTGCGTTCCGCCGGGCGCAGGCGCTGAAAGGTCTCCGACACCGGCTCTTCGTTGCTGGAAAAGACATCGGCCCCGTCGTCCGCCTCATCGGCGTCCATACCTGCAGCGTCCATGCCTGGGAGAGGCGTGTCGGCGCGAGCTGACTGGGAAGGTGCGGCTGCGGGCTTCCAGCTTGGCTCGACCTTGGCGGCAGGGGGCGGCGGGGGTTGATGAGGTTCAGGCTTGGCGGCGGGCGGTGCCGGCCAGGCTGATTCCGCCTTCGCCGGTTGCCGTGTATGGCTCGGCTGGTTCTTGTTGCGATCGATTGAGGAAAAGATGTGTTCCAGTTCCGCGAGCGGGTCGGTCTCCCGCACGCCCTTGGCATAATCCCGCTCGACGCTCGCGATGGCGTCTTCCAGGGAGCGTTTCTGCTTGGCTATGACCTCCGCGGACAGCGGCGGCGAGAATTCCGCAAGTTTTCTTTCAAGTGCGGAACGAGCGCCATCGTAGGTCCGCGTGCGCGTTTCCGGCGTGGGCTCGCCGTACTTGTCGAGCGCCTTTTTCAGAACAGCAACGAAATCTGCCATGCTTCAGTCGACCTGTATTTTGTTTCCGCGCCGGCCCCCTCAAATCAGCCGCGATGCCCGGAAAGGCTTCAGAAACTAGTCTTGAAACGGATCGGTCACAAGTATCGTGTCGTCGCGTTCCGGGCTGGTGGAAAGGAGCGCGACCGGAGCGCCGATGAGCTCCTCGATGTAACGGACATACTTGACGGCCTGGGCCGGCAGATCGTTCCAGCTGCGCGCGCCGGCAGTGGTGCCTTTCCATCCCTCGAGCGTCTCGTAGACCGGCTCGACGCGTGCCTGCGCGCCCTGGCTGGCCGGAAGATAGTCGATCATCTCGCCGTCAAGGCGGTAGCCGGTGCAGACCTTGATCTCGTCCAGCCCGTCGAGCACGTCGAGCTTGGTCAGCGCGATGCCCTTGATGCCGTTGACGGCGACGGCCTGGCGCACCAGTACCGCGTCGAACCAGCCGCAGCGGCGCTTGCGCCCGGTGACGACGCCGAATTCATGGCCGCGCGTGCCGAGGAATTCACCGATCTCGTTCTTCTGCTCGGTCGGGAACGGACCTTCGCCGACGCGCGTCGTATAGGCCTTGGTGATGCCGAGCACATAACCGATGGCGCCCGGGCCGACGCCGGAGCCGGCGGCCGCCTGTCCGGCGACGGTGTTCGACGAGGTGACGAACGGATAGGTGCCGTGGTCGATATCGAGCAGCGTGCCTTGCGCGCCCTCGAACAGGATGCGCTCGCCAGCCCGGCGCTTGTCGTCGAGGATTTTCCAGACCCGATCCATGTAGGGCAGGATCTCGTGCGCAACCGAGGTCAGCTCATGCATGATCGCATCATGCGTGACTTCGGCATGGCCAAGCCCGCGACGCAGCGCATTGTGGTGCGTCAGCAGCCTGTCTACCTTCAAGGGCAGCGTTTCCAAATCCGCCAAATCCATCACCCTGACAGCGCGCCGGCCCACCTTGTCCTCGTAGGCGGGGCCGATGCCACGACGGGTCGTGCCAATCTTCGTTCCGGAATTGGAGGCGGCGTCCTCGCGGAATCCGTCCAGTTCCCGATGCAGGGACAGGATAAGCGCCGTGTTTTCGGCTATTTTCAGGCGATCTGGCGTCACCTCGACGCCTTGCGCCATGAGCTTGGCCACTTCGGCGACGAAAGCGTGCGGGTCGAAAACAACGCCATTGCCGATGATGGACAGCTTGCCCTGGCGCACGACGCCCGACGGAAGCAATGACAATTTGTAGACCTTCCCGTCGACGACCAGCGTGTGGCCGGCATTGTGGCCGCCCTGAAAACGCACCACGACATCGGCCCGCTCCGACAGCCAGTCGACGATCTTGCCCTTGCCTTCGTCGCCCCACTGCGAGCCGACGACCACCACATTGGCCATGTTTCTTTTCCCTTGAGACGCCGCCAAGCGGCTTGAATACGGTTCGAAACGACAGGCCTCTATAACGTCAAGACCTCGCGAGCGCGACCTTTCTTTGCCGTCGAAAATGCCTTGAGGCACAACAATTTTCGGCTTTGACATCATTTACTTGGGCACACGGGGGCAATAGGCCGGCAAACACCGCGACCCCGCGGGCGGAATCCGCGATGCATCGAAGCGCCTACATATTCCTGCTGCTCACCACCTTGCTGTGGGGCGGCAACTCGGTGGCCGGCAAGCTGGCGGTCGAACACGTCTCGCCAATGACGCTGGTCTTCCTGCGCTGGGTGCTGGCCGTGGCAATCATGCTGCCGATAGGCTGGAAGACGATCCAAAAGGACTGGCCGGTGGTGCGCAAGCACTGGCTCGTGCTGGCGGCGCTCGGCGCCAGCGGCTTCACTCTGTTCAACACCATCTTCTACACGGCGCTCAACTACACGACGGCGATCAACGTCTCGATCGAACAGGCGGCGATGCCGATCCTGATCATCGTCGCCAATTTCGTCTTCTTCCGCCTGCGCGTGAACTGGGCGCAGATTGTCGGCGTCGTGCTGACCGTCGCCGGCGTGATCCTGACTGCCTGCCACGGCGATCCGCGCCGGCTGTTGACGCTGGAGCTCAATTTCGGCGACGCCATCATGCTAGTCGCCGTGTTTCTCTACAGCGGCTATTCGGTCGGGCTGCGGCTGAAGCCGATTATGCATTGGCAGAGCCTGATGCTGGCCCTGTCGGTTGCGGCACTCGTCACCTCGCTGCCGTTCTTCCTGTGGGAGGTCGCTGCCGGCAAGGTCATTGTGCCCGACGCGCGCGGCTGGACGGTTATCTTCTATACCGCGATCGGCGCCTCGGTCATCTCGCAGATATTCTACATCAGGGGAAACGAACTGATCGGTGCCAACCGCGCCGGCCTGTTCATCAATCTGGTGCCGATCTTCGGCACGCTGCTGTCGGTGCTGATCGTCGGCGAGACGTTCCAGCTTTACCAGGCACTGGCTTTGGTACTCGTGCTGGGCGGCATCGGGCTTGCCGAATACAGCGGACGCAAAATGGCGGCTCTGCCGTCAGCCAGGACACGCTGAACAGGAAGGCGCGGTCCAGGCCGCGCCTTTTGATCTCTCATAACGAGTGCAGATCACATCGCGTTGACGTCGAACTGCAGCCGCTTGGCCGAATCGATCGACTTGTGCGCCCGCACCTGTTCCAGCACTTTTTCCGGAAACGGCGCATCGAGATAGAGCAGCGCGATGGCATCGCCGCCCGGCCGGTTGCGGCCGAGCTGGAAGTTGGCGATGTTGACGCCGTTCTCGCCGCAGACCGTGCCGAGCAGGCCGATAATGCCCGGCGCATCGGCATTGGTCGTGTAGAGCATGTGCTGGCCGACCTCGGCGTCGAGATTGATGCCCTTGATCTGGATGAAACGCGGCTTGCCGTCCGAGAAGCAGGTGCCGGCGATCGAGCGGGTCTTGTGCTCGGTCGTCACCGTCAGCTTGATGTAGCCGTCGAACACGCCCGACTTGTCGCGCTTGACCTCGGCAACAATGATGCCGCGCTCCTTCACCATGATCGGCGCCGACACCATGTTGACGTCGGAGACCTGCGGCCGGATCAGCCCGGCAAGCGCGGCGCTGATCAGTGCGCGTGTGTTCATCGTCGCGGTCGCGCCGTCGAACAGGATCTCGACCTCCTTGATCGGATCCTCGGTGACCTGGCCGACAAAGGCGCCGAGCACTTCGGCGAGCTTGACGAAGGGCTTCAGCCTCGGTGCTTCCTCGGCGGTGATCGACGGCATGTTGATGGCGTTGGAAACCGCGCCCTTGATCAGATAATCGGCCATCTGCTCGGCAACCTGCAGCGCGACATTCTCTTGCGCTTCCGCTGTCGAGGCGCCGAGATGCGGCGTCGCCACCACGTTCTCCATGCCGAACAGCTCGTTGTTCTCGGCCGGTTCGACCTCGAACACGTCGACGCCGGCGCCCGCCACCTTGCCGCTCTTCAGCGCCGCGACCAGATCGGCCTCGACGATGAGCCCGCCGCGCGCGCAGTTGATGATGCGCACACCTTTCTTCATCTTGGCGATAGCCGCCGCATCGATGATGTTGCGCGTCTTGTCGGTCAGCGGCGTGTGCAGCGTGATGAAGTCGGCACGGGCGAACAGTTCGTCCAACTCGACCTTGTCGACGCCGAGTTCCTCGGCACGGCTGTCCGACAGGAACGGATCGAAGGCGATGACATGCATCTTCAGCCCGACGCCGCGCGTCGCGACGATCGAGCCGATGTTGCCGCAGCCGATGACGCCCAGCGTCTTGCCGGTGATCTCGACCCCCATGAAGCGGTTCTTTTCCCATTTACCGGCATGGGTCGAAGCGTTGGCTTCCGGGATCTGGCGGGCAAGCGCGAAGATCATCGCCACCGCATGTTCGGCTGTCGTGATCGAATTGCCGAAGGGCGTGTTCATCACGATGATGCCCTTGCGGCTCGCCGCCGGGATATCGACATTGTCGACGCCGATGCCCGCGCGGCCGATGACTTTGAGATTGGTGGCGGCGTTGATCAGCTTTTCGGTGACCTTGGTCGCCGAGCGGATGGCGAGGCCATCATACTGGCCGATCACTTCGGCGAGCTTTTCCTTGTCCTTGCCGAGATCGGGCAGATAGTCGACCTCGACGCCACGATCCTTGAAGATCTGCACGGCGGTGGGAGAAAGTTTGTCTGAGACGAGAACGCGGGGCGCCATGGCGGCCTCCTTGAAATGGATATTGATCCTGATGGGAATGGGCGGCCCGAAGGCCGCTACCGGAGAATGTCAGGCCGCCGCTTTGAGCGACGCCTTCTGTGCGGCGAAGGCCCAGTCGAGCCAGGGGAGCAGCGCTTCGAGATCTGACGTCTCGACCGTCGCACCGCACCAGATACGCAGGCCGGGCGGTGCGTCGCGATAGGCGCCGATATCGTAGGCGACACCTTCCTTGTCGAGCACCGACACCAGTCCCTTGGCGAAAGCCGCCTGCCCGTCGGCGTCGAGCGCCGACACATCCGGGTCGGTGAAGGACAGGCAGACCGAGGTGTTCGACCGCGTCGCCGGGAGGGCGGCGAGATGACCGAGCCATGAGGACTTGCCGACAAAGCCATCCAGGACGGCCGCATTGGCATCCGCCCTCGCGATCAGCGCATCGAGGCCACCGATCGACTTCGCCCAGTTGAGCGCATCGAGATAGTCTTCGACGCACAGCATTGAGGGCGTGTTGATGGTCTCGCCCTTGAAGATGCCCTCGATCAGCTTGCCGCCCGAGGTCAGGCGGAAGATTTTCGGCAGCGGCCACGAAGGCTTGTAGGTCTCCAGTCGCTCCACGGCGCGTGGGCTGAGTATGAGCATGCCGTGTGCGCCCTCGCCGCCCAGCACCTTCTGCCAGGAGAAGGTGACGACATCGAGTTTTTCGAAATCGAGCCTCTGTGCGAAGGCGGCCGAAGTCGCGTCGCAGATGGTCAGGCCCTTGCGGTCCGCGGGAATGAAATCGCTGTTCGGCACGCGCACGCCGGACGTGGTGCCGTTCCAGGTGAAGACCACATCGCGGTCGAAATCGATCTTTGCGAGGTCCGGCAGTTCGCCATAGCCGGCTTCGATCTTGCGCACGTCGGCGAGCTTCAATTGCTTGGCCACGTCGGTGACCCAGCCGGAGCCAAAGCTCTCCCAGGCGACCATGTCGACGCCGCGCTCACCGAGCAGCGACCACAGCGCCATCTCGACAGCGCCGGTGTCCGACGCCGGCACGATGCCGATGCGGTAACCCGCCGGGACCTGGAGAATTTCCCTCGTCAGCTCGATCGCCTGTTCGAGCTTGGTCTTGCCGATCTTGGCGCGATGGGAACGACCGAGCGCGGCATTGTTCAGCACCTCGACCGACCAGCCGGGGCGTTTTGCGCAGGGACCTGAGGAAAAATTGGGGTTTGCCGGACGGAGTCCGGGCTTCGTATGCGTCGTCATCGTGGTCTATCCTTCCAGATAGTGGCCCCTCGTTGGGGAGGGGTGGCCCACGGACGGCGATATGCGTTCAGACTTCGGGCGTCAAGAGGAAAGTTTTTGTCGCTGGCGGGATACCGGCGATCTGTGATCAGAATGTCGTGACCTCAAACGCAAGCGGCGGACCGAAGAGATCCGCCGTCCTGATTCTCGTGCTCGCGGCGCGCCTACCAGAGATCGTAGCGCAGCCCGAGCTTGACCTGATGATTGCTGATCCCCTTGCGGATCGGATAGGAATCGAGGCTCTCCGCCGTCACATATTCGGCATTGGGGGCGGAAAAATACTGATAGCCCAGATCGACGGAAACATTCTTGGACACCTGATAGGCAAGGCCGGCATTCAGCGTATAGGCCAGGGAGTACTGGGTCTTGCTGTCGCTCACCACGAAATCATCGCTGGGATCGCTATTGTCGGTGAAGTAGCTAGCCGAGAGGCTGCGCTTGCTGCGGACGACACCGATACCGGCGCCGAGATAGGGCGTGATACCGACATAGGTGCCAAGATCGACATAGCCATTGAGTATGCCCGACAAGGCGTAGTTTTTCAGGGACGCCGATGCCACGGTCGCCGTGTCCGGCGCTGTTACGGTCGCTGAATCGTCATAGCCAACGCCGATCTCGTTGCCGGGCAGATAGCCGAGATTGAGGTCGGCGCGCAGATAGTCGTTGAAATGGTAACCGAAGCCGATGCTGGCAAAGATCGGATCTTCCTTGTCGCTGAAGCTTGCAGGTGGCGAAGGCGTGAAGGAGAAATCCTCATTTTTGAAGCTCTTCTGCGCCAGATAGGAGACATCACCGCGCAGATACCAGCCCGAGCCGACCTCGACCGGCACATAGTCGGGCGCCTGGTCGACATAGATCGGGGGATCGTAGTCGGCCGCGTGCACGGGTGTTAGCGGTGCGAGGGCGAGTGCGACAAGCGCCATACGCAATGTGAGTTTCATGGTCCCCGACTCCCGAATTTGGCGCCGCAAGCAATTGCAACGGCAGCCATCGTTTCAAGGAGCATTGTTAACCATAGTGGTTAAGTGTCGGTTAAGGCTAACGGAGCGTTAGCAAATTGATTCTCAAGAATTTCATCCGAAACGTACAAACGAAAACCGCCCGGTCGATGCCGGGCGGTTCGCGAATATTCAGGCAGTGAAGGTGTTACTTGGTGTAGATCGGCTCGGGTTCGGGCTGGTAGGCGACCACCGGCGCGGCGCAACCATTGTTGCCACCGAACTGATAGCGCAGGCCACCGCGCACTTCGTGCGTGTTGATGCCACGGTCGAAGCCGGGGCCGGAGCTGCTCACGTCCCATTCGAACATGCGGCCGCCTTGGATGTGGCTGAAGCGGTAGCCTGCATCGAGGATGATTTTGTCCGTCAGGCAGTAGGAAGCGCCGGCCATCAGAGCGTAGGCGAAACGCCAGTTGGACGCTCCCGGATTGGTCTCGGTGGTGTTCGGGTCGTAGACAGTATCCCACTTGACGCGCGCACCGCCGATGCCGGCACCGACATAGGGCGTGATGCCGTGATAGGTGCCGAGATCGACATAGGCATTGGCCAGCAGCAGCAGGGCGCTCATCTTCGACACTTCGGTCGATGTTCCGTTGATATCTGAGGTGCCGCCGTTGAAGTTCGACTTGAACCAGTAGTCGGCGGTCAGATCGGTACGGAAGTGGTCGTTGATCTTGTAGCCGACGCCGGCACCGAGCGAGAAGCCGCCTTTGAGCTTACCGAAATCGAAACTTCTGGTGCCGGGCGTGACCGAACAGTTACAGGGATCGACGGTGTAGGTCATATAGTCGATGCCGCGCACGGTAGACTTGTGATAGTCGATGTCGCCGCGGATGTACCAGCCGCCGACTTCGACCGGCTGCTCGTAGACGGCTTGAGGCGGAGCCTCTTCCACCATCGGTTCCGCCATGTCGGCTGCGAACACCGGTCCTGCCAGGCTCGCGAACAGTAAGGCGAGCAGAGCCTTTCTTGCTGTATTGAACATGCTTGTCACCCCTGAAAAGCTCGGAACGGCGAACCCGCCCGAAATGCGATTGGCTTTCAGTCGTGGATAATGAGTTGCAAAGGTTAAAAGGCGTTTAACCCTGTTGCTTAACCACGAATCTCGAAACTTCGAGGAGTTGAGCGCGATTTCCGGAGGTTGGAATCAACCGCCGGACCAACGAAAAAGCCCGCCGGAAGGGCGGGCTTTGAGCTGGCGAAGCTGTGCGGCGCGACGCCCTCCCGGGAACGCCGGGGATCAGGCGGCGCTGCGCGTTTCCGAGATAACGTCGACGATGCCGTTGACGACGGACTCGACCAGTTGCGGGTCGTCGCCCTCGGCCATGACGCGGATCAGCGGCTCTGTGCCGGAGGGCCGGATAACCAGCCGCCCGGCCTTGCCGAGGCGGTGACGGGCATCTTCGATGGCTGCCTTGACCGGCGCTTCCTCGAGCGGCTTACCGCCGGAAATATGGACGTTCTTGAGAAGCTGCGGCACTGGTTCGAATTTCTTCGACAATTCGCTGACCGGCCGCCCCTGCCGCTTGATGCAGGCCAGCACCTGCAGCGCCGAAACGAGGCCGTCGCCGGTGGTCGAAAAGTCCGACAGCACGATATGGCCCGATTGTTCGCCGCCGACATTCAGCCCATGCGCGCGCATGTGCTCGACGACATAACGGTCGCCGACCTTGGTGCGGTGCAATTGCAGCTTCATGCCGCCGAGGAAGCGCTCGAGGCCGAGATTGGACATGACGGTCGAAACGACACCGCCGCCCGCAAGCCGCCCGCTCTGGTGCCAGGACTCGGCGATGAGCGCCATGATCTGGTCGCCATCGACGATCGCGCCGTTCTCATCGACAATGACGACGCGATCGGCATCGCCATCGAGTGCGATGCCGATGTCGGCGCGGACTTCGTGCACTTTCTTCTGCAGGCCGGCGGGATGCGTCGAGCCGCATTCCTTGTTGATGTTGAAGCCGTTGGGTTCGACATTGATGGCGACGACCTCGGCGCCCAGCTCCCACAGCGCCTCGGGCGCCACCTTGTAGGCCGCGCCGTTGGCGCAATCGACGACGATCCTCAAGCCGGAGAGCGACATTGAACGCGGCAAGGTGCGCTTGGCGAATTCGATGTAGCGGTCATGCACGCCGTCGACGCGCTTGGCCCGGCCAAGCCCGTCGGAATCGGCCAGCGCCAGTTCGATATCCTTGTCGAGCATGCTCTCGATGCGCTCCTCGATCTCGTCGGAGAGCTTGTAGCCGTCGGGTCCGAACAGCTTGATGCCGTTGTCGTAGTAGGGATTGTGCGAGGCCGAGATCATGACGCCGATATCAGCGCGCAGCGAACGCACCAGCATGGCGACCGCCGGCGTTGGGATCGGGCCGAGCAAGAACACGTCCATGCCGGCGGCGCAGAGACCGGCGACCATGGCATTTTCGATCATATAGCCGGAAAGCCTGGTGTCCTTGCCGAGCACGACGCGGTGGCGATGGCTGCCGCGCTGGAAGGAGAGGCCGGCGGCCATGCCGACCCGCATCGCGATTTCCGCGGTCATCGGAAACTTGTTGGCGCGCCCGCGAATGCCGTCCGTGCCGAAATAATTCCCTGCCATGCTAGCCCGCTTCCTCGATGTTTCTTCCCCGGCACGTCATGCCACAATTGGCCAGGGCGCTACGATCACATTGTGTGATTATATGTTACCAATCCTTAGAAAACCATTGTCGTGCAGGGCACACAACCTGCCTGCAACCTAACACACCGCGACTGCCATATTGCAATACACCATTCGTGCGAGCCTTTCAGCGCAGAAGCACCTGGAAAGTCTTGCTCTGAATCCGACAACGGGCAACGATTTCATCACCTTATCGGGAGAAGTCGGCTTTCGGCGATATATATGCCACTTAGTATCTGGCGCAACCGACCGTTGAGCGTTATTGATTCGCAGGGACGTATCATGGGCTGCTGCAACGGAGAAACGCTATGCTCATCCACCGACTTGCCACTTTGACCGGCCTCGCCGTCGCGACCTTGTTCCTAGTTGCGCCTGCCAACGCACTGACGATGGCCGAATGCAGCACGAAGTACAACGCCGCCAAGGATGCGGGGACACTCGCCGGGGCGACCTGGAACCAGTTCCGCAAGGCCCAGTGCGGCACCGACGCCGCAGCCACGACCGACACCAAGCCAGCCGACACTAAGAAAGCCGCCGACACCAAGAAGGCTGCCGAGACCAAGAAGGCTGCCGAAACGAAACCGCCCAAGCCAGCCGCTGCTGCGGACAACAGCCAGGCCAAGGGCCTGACGGCGAAGGAATGCAGCACCAAGTACCAGGCGGCGAAGGCTGCCGGGACGCTGAACGGCATGAAGTGGAACGACTTCCGCAAGACCGAATGCGCCGCCGGTGCATCCGCCGCAGCCACCGCAAAGCCGGCAACCACCAAGGCTGCCGCGGCTCCCGCCGATAATGCCGCCAAGGGTCTGAGCATGGCCGAATGCAGCACCAAATATCAGGCTGCCAAGACGGCCAACACGCTGAAGGGCATGAAGTGGAACGACTTCCGCAAGAACGAATGCGGCGCCAGCGCATCCGATGACGACACCGTGCCGGCCGCCGACGAGGCAAACTACACCAAGGAGCCGGCGAAGCCGACGACGGCTGCGCCCAAGGGAGTCACTTTCCCGTCCGCGATCTCGCCGAAATATGCCAGCGAGACCCCCGGAAAAGGCCGCATGCATACTTGCCTCGACCAGTACTATGCCCTCAAGGACGCCAACGCGCTTGGCGGCCTGAAATGGATCCAGAAGGGCGGCGGCTTCTACAGCCTGTGCAACGCCAAGCTGAAGAGCTGAACGACAACAACATCTGAACAAGAAAAGGCCCGCGACCCGCAAGGCTCGCGGGCTTTTTGTTGCCACGACGGAAGCCCTGCAGGCGCTGCCGGCGACACTGCTGATCTCCCCCCACGTGGGGGGATGCCCGGCAGGGCAGAGGGGGGCGCGAAGGATCGCGGCCTTGCTCTAATTAGTCTGGTTTCCTTGCATTCACGACAGCTGGGAGAGGGTGGCTCAAGGAATCGAACGGCAAGAGGGATCGTCCGCCGCCGGAAGGCCTAAACTCGATTTGTCGGCGGGACAGCGCCCCCTCTGTCCTGCCGGACATCTCCCCCACACGGCGGGAGATTGGCTGCCACGCCGGCTTTCGCCAATCGCAAAACAATCTTTTGCAGACGCCAAACAAAAACGCCGCGGACATGCCGCGGCGTTTCTAAATCAACCTGCTTGGTCGAACTCAGCTCGACGGCTGCGGCTCCATGCCGCCTTCGGGCTCTGGACCCTTCTTGCGCCGGCCGCCGGACTTCGGCACGGCCGAGCCACGGCTCGGCGGCGTGTCGTCGCCAAGGTCGCGCGCGGGCTTGTGGCCGGCGATCAGCTGCTTGATCTCCTCGCCGGACAGCGTCTCGTACTCCAGCAGGCCCTGCGCCAGCGCGATCCATTCCTTCTTCTTCTTGGTCAGGATGGACTTCGCCGACGAATAGGCCTCGTCGATCAGACGACGCACTTCGGCATCGATGATCTGCGCCGTCTCTTCCGAGACGTTCTGCGTGCGCGCCACCGAATGGCCGAGGAACACTTCCTCCTGGTTGTCGCCGTAAGCGACATGGCCGAGCTTGTCGGAAAAACCCCAGCGCGTAACCATGGCGCGGGCCAGCTTGGTCGCCTGCTCGATGTCGGAAGAGGCGCCGGAGGTGATATTCTCCTTGCCGAACTTGAACTCCTCGGCGACACGACCGCCCATCATGATGGCGAGCCGCGAGATCATGTATTTGTAGCTCATCGAATAGCGGTCGCCTTCGGGCAACTGCATGACCATGCCGAGCGCGCGGCCGCGCGGGATGATGGTGGCCTTGTGCAGCGGATCGGCCGACGGCACGTTGAGCGCGAGGATGGCGTGGCCGGCCTCGTGGTAGGCGGTGAGCTCCTTCTCGGCCTGCGTCATGGCCGACGAACGACGCTCGGCCCCCATCATGATCTTGTCCTTGGCGTCCTCGAATTCAGCCATGGTGACGAGACGCTTGTTGCGGCGTGCCGCCATAAGCGCGGATTCGTTGACGAGGTTCATCAGGTCGGCGCCGGAGAAGCCCGGCGTACCGCGCGCGATCACCTTGAGGTCGACATTGGGCGCCAGCGGCACGTTGCGCACATGCACCTTGAGGATCTTCTCGCGGCCGACGATATCGGGGTTCGGCACCACAACCTGGCGGTCGAAGCGGCCTGGCCTGAGCAGTGCCGGATCGAGCACGTCGGGCCGGTTGGTGGCAGCAATCAGGATGATGCTTTCGTTGGACTCGAAGCCGTCCATCTCGACCAGCAACTGGTTCAGCGTCTGCTCGCGTTCGTCATTGCCGCCGCCGAGGCCGGCGCCGCGATGACGGCCGACAGCATCGATTTCGTCGATGAAGATAATGCAGGGCGCGTTCTTCTTGGCCTGGTCAAACATGTCGCGGACGCGGCTGGCGCCGACGCCCACGAACATCTCGACGAAGTCCGAACCGGAAATGGTGAAGAACGGCACATTGGCTTCGCCGGCAACCGAACGGGCGAGCAGCGTCTTGCCGGTTCCCGGAGGGCCGACGAGCAGCACGCCGCGCGGGATCTTGCCGCCAAGCCGCTGGAACTTCTGCGGATCGCGCAGGAACTCGACGATCTCTTCCAGATCTTCCTTGGCTTCGTCGACGCCGGCAACGTCCTGGAAGGTGACACGGCCATGCGCTTCAGTGAGCAGCTTGGCCTTGGACTTTCCGAAACCCATGGCGCGCCCGGAGCCGGACTGCATCTGGCGCATGAAGAATATCCAGACGCCAAGGATCAGGATCATCGGCAGCCACGAGATCAGATAACCAAACAGCGAATTGGAACCGTCTGTTTCAGGCCGCGCGTTGATGGTGACGTTCTTGTCTTGCAGCCGCGAGACCAGCGAAGGATCGCCGGGCGAATAGGTCTGGAAGCCGCTGGCATTGTCGGTGTAGGTGCCGCTGATGCGAGCGCCTGCGATGGTCACCGTCTTGACCCGGCCCGCCGCGACGTCCTGCAGGAACTGCGAATATGGCACATCGCTGGAAGCCCCCCGCGTCTGCGGCGTCTGGAACAGATTGAACAGGGCAATGAGCAGGACCGCTATGATCGCCCAGAGCGCGAGATTGCGATAGTTCGGATTCATCAATTGTCCCGTTGGCGTCCGCAAGGCGGACACGCGTCATGAGAGGAAACTTGCGCCTAACATAGGGAGAGCGCCTCGCCTTGCCAAGCATAACAGCACGTCTGGGTTAAGCTTTCGCGCAACCATCAACCGGCACTGTGGCCGCTGAAAGGCAAGGGCGGCACCGGGGCCGCGCCAATCAGGTCGGCGACGGCCCGCGCCGGCGCCAGATCGAAGGACGGCAGGAAGCGGGCAAAGGGCGCAACGACCGGCCGCACCTCAACCATCGCGGACACCCCTCCATGTCCAGGCAAACCACGGCATTCCCCGGCTTGCCACAACGCCGGCTCGGCGGCGAGCGCGGCGCGCATCAGGCTCGGCGGGGTTTTTCCTTCGCCCATCGCCAGTCGCTTCGCCGTTGTCCCGAACGGGGCGATCAACAATCCGCTGCTGCTGTCGTTCAATGTGATGCGGCGGCGGCCGTCCCAGAGAGTGTCGCCGGTGGCAGTGACGGCGGCGGGCAAGCTTCGCGCCTCGCGGCGCAGGAAGATGCCGGCGCGCCGGGAATCGACAACCGTCCGCGACAATGTGGCGCAAAGAAATCCGGCCTTCAGCCGGCCGAACAGCGCCTCGCTGCGGGCCTGATCCGGCAGGAAGGCAATCCCGCCGGTCGTGGCCAGCAGGATGCGCAACGCGTAGACGGCCGCCTGCGCGTCACCGGCGCTCAGCAAGCCCGGATCGAGACGAATGAGCCCGCCGGCCGGCTGGGTTGCGAAATCGCCGATCAAGCTCGCAGCAGTGAGACCGAGTTGACTGCGCGCACGGCCCTCATGCGCGGCCAGCGCCAGTGCATCGTCGATGCGCCGCGCACCGTTGCCCTCGGCAAGGGCTGCCCGCATGCGCGGCCGCTCGAAAGCCTCGTCGGCATTGGTCGGGTCGTCGGCCCAGCCGACATTTTGACGGCGCAGGACATCGCGCAACCCCGTGCGCCGCATGCCGAGAAGCGGCCGCACGATCCAGCCGCGCCAGTCATACAAGGTGGCCGGCGCCATGCCGGCAAGTCCCCGGCCTGCCATTTCGACAAACTCTCGGCCACCATCCCGCGCGTGCCGCATCAGCACGGTCTCCGCCTGGTCGTCGGCGGTATGGCCGGTGAGGATCAGGCCGATGCCTTCCGCTTGTGCCGCCTCGGCCAACAGCCGGTAGCGCGCCTCTCGCGCGGCGGCGGGCAGGCCGGTCGACGGCTTGGGGCCCGACCATGCCAGGATGCGGTGTGAAATTGCATATGTGGCGCACAGCTTCGCCACCGCTTGCGCTTCCGCTGCCGAACCGGGTCGCAAACCGTGGTCGATCGTCACCGCCAGCAGCTTCGTTGCCGGCGCCGTGCGGTCGAGATGGTGTTTGAGAAGAAGGAGCAGGGCGGTCGAGTCGCTGCCGCCGGATACGGCCGCAACAGCGCCGCTGGTAAAATCGATATGCGAAAAAAGGCTGGTCGAAAGATTAGGCTCGATGTCGAGCATCAATGCGTGTCGCCCAAAAGTGGCCCCGGTCTTGGGACAACGACATGCATCAGAAGGATCAGCACGCGGCCAGAGCCTTCTCCTGCTTGACGCGTTCCTTGAGGGCACTGGAAATATCAGGGTAGCGCTTGCCGACCTCGCTGAAGGTGGCGCAGGCAACATCATGCTGCTTGAGGCCGACCAGCGACACGCCGAGCTTCAGCAACATGTCGGGCGCCTTCTTGGCCTTGGGATAGTCCTTGCTGGCGGCAAGGAAAGTCTCGGCGGCGTCGCGGTATTTCTGCTGGCCAAGCAGCGACTCGCCCAGCCAGTAATGCGCGTCCGCCGCCTTCGCGTCCTTGGGGAAGCGGGCGATGTGGTCGCGAAAGCCCTGCTCGGCGGTGCCGTAGTCGCCCGAGAGGATGAACTGGTAGGAATTGCGGTAGAGTTCCTCCGGGTCGTTGGTGGCGGGCAATGCCGCGATCACCGTGTCGGATTTGCCGGCCTTGGCCGGCGCACCGGTGGCTGGCGCGGTGTCCTGCGCCGGCGCGGTCGCCTGGGTGTTGCCGCCGGCATCGATGACATTGCCGTTCTTGTCGACGGTGATGGTTCCAAATGTCTTTTCCGGCGCTCCCGTACCGGGAATAACCTTGCCGGGGTCGCCTTCGGGCGATTCGACAATGACGTCCTGGACCGTCTTGCCGCCTGCTGCCTGATCGGTGCCGGGTGCGGCGCCGGCATCGGCCGGCGCCTGTGTTGCCGGGGCCGCAGCCACGTCGGTGTCGGTGCCGGTTGTGGCATCCGATTTCTTCTGTGCTGGCGGCTGTCCGCCTTGCGTGCCGCCGCCTTCAAGCTGCTGGAAGCGGAATTCATTATCTTCCTGCTGCTTGCGGATCTGCTCCTGCATCTGCAGGACCTGGAAATTGAGTTCCTCGATCTTGCCGTTCATCTGCCGCAGCTGCTCTTCGAGGCTGGTGACGGCGGCAGGATCGGACTGCACTATCTGGACCTGATCCGGCTTCTTCTTCTGGCCGAAAAGGCTGGGCAGTTCGATGCTGGGCAGATGGAAGGAAAAGCCGCTGTCGGTTGATTGCCCTGTGCCGCTCGCCTCCAAGCCGCTAGCCAAGGCGGTGACGCCTGATAGGAGCAGCAGCGCAAGCGTGCCGCTCAGAACCGATCTCAAATGCATGTGCCTCTCGCCGTGATTTCGTTAGCTTGTTCGCGCCTTCCAATCAGAATGGGACCAGCCAAGCGCCCTCGGCTCATAGCAGGAGCCGAGACTTCGGCCAAATTTTGTTTCGGGCATCCGGAAATGAAAAAGGCGGCCCCAGGGCCGCCTTTCGCATAGGTATGTTGCATTTTTACCGCTACACCGCCGCGCGTTCTTTTGACGCGCCGGTCGGCTGCGCGATGCCTCAGGAACCAGCGCCGCTGAGCGTGGTGACCGCACGGCGGTTCTGCGACCAGCAGGAGATGTCGTCGCACACCGCGACCGGACGTTCCTTGCCGTAGGAAATGGTCTTGAGACGGCTGGCCGAGACACCCTTGGCGACGAGGAAGTCGCGGGTGGCGGCGGCACGGCGGGCGCCGAGCGCCAGATTGTACTCACGTGTGCCACGTTCGTCGGCATGGCCTTCGATGACGATGGCATACTGCTTGTACTGGTTCAGCCACTGAGCCTGGCGAGCCAGGGTCGTCTGCGCGTCGGCACGGATCGAGGTCGAGTCCGTATCGAAGAAGATGCGGTCGCCGATGTTGACGGTGAAGTCCTGCGCCGATCCGGGTGTTGCAGCACCCGCGCCGTTAAGGCCAAGATCGGCCGCGTTGTTCGGCGTCTTCTTCGAGGCGCAACCGGCGATGGCGAGCATCGCCACCAGCGCGATCATGACCGGGTTTCTGGTAAGTGCTGCGATACGGCCCATGCCGCCTCTCCTTCGCATTTCGAGTGATCGTATTCGAGTGATTTCGTTGATCACCCAGTAACCACGTTTGGGTTAACCGGCATTCAAGAAACACGGTTAAAATTTGGTTTAGGCTGCCCGTCCGCAGCCGTTTGGCCTGAAGCCACATTTCACGCGGACCCTAGGCGTAAATACGGCCAAAACGCGACCAAGGCATGGAAAAGGGGCCGAAACGGCCCCTTTTCAGCATGTGTGGCAATTCAGCCGAACCTATTCCAGCAGCGGCGACCAGGCCGGGTCCGAAGCGAAATTCGCGGTCGGGATCGATTGCTCGTTGCGGCCGGTAAGATCGACGGAAACCAGCTTTGGCCCCCCTGCCGAATCGCGGAAGAACATCAGCACGCGGCCGTTCGGCGCCCAGGTCGGCCCCTCCTGCTGGAAGCCGGAGGAGAGGATGCGCTCGCCCGAGCCGTCGGTCTTCATGACGCCGATCTGGAATTCGCCGCCGGTCTGCTTGGTGAAGGCGATGAGGTCGCCGCGCGGCGACCACACTGGCGTCGAATAGACGCCGTCGCCGAAGGAGATGCGGGTCTGACCCGAGCCGTCGGCGCCCATCACGTAGATCTGCGCACGGCCGCCACGGTCGGAGGTGAACACCACCTTGCTGCCGTCGGGCGAATAGGAGGGCGAGGTATCGATGGCGGTCGAGTTGGTCAGGCGCGTCGTCGAACGGCTGCGCAGATCCATGGCGAAGATGTTGGAATTGCCGTCGTCGCGCAGCAGGCTCATGATCACCTTCTGGCCGTCGGGCGAAAAGCGCGGCGCAAAGGTCATGCCGGGGAAATTGCCGACCAGTTCGCGCTGCCCGGTCTCGATCTGCAGCAGGTACACCCGCGGCTGGCCGCTTTCATAGGACATGTAGGTGATTTCCTGCCGGTTCGGCGAGAAACGCGGCGTCAGCACGATCGACCTGCCATCCGAGAGATAGCGGACGTTGGCGCCGTCCTGGTCCATGATGGCGAGGCGCTTCTTTCGCGCGTTCTTGGCGCCGGATTCGTCGATGAAGACGACGCGGGTGTCGAAATAACCCTTCTCGCCGGTCAGCCGCTCATAGATCGCGTCGGCGATGATGTGGGCGACGCGCCGCTGATTGGCGTCGTTGGCGAAGAACTGCTCGCCGGACATCTGCTGGCCGGCAAAGGTATCCCACAACCGGTACTGGGCGCGGATGCGGCCGTCGGCTTCCTTGCTGACGCTACCGGTGACCAGCGCCTGCGCGTTGATCACCTTCCAGTCGTCGAAACGGGGCGCTGCATCGGGGTTGGTGATTTTCTCGATGAAGGCGCTCTTGTCGATCGGCGCGAACAGGCCCGAACGCTTCAGGTCGGCGGTGACGATCTGCGAAATCTGCGCCCCAAGCGCGTCGCCGCCCTGGAAATCCGTGATGGCGATCGGCAGCGGCTCGACATTGCCCTTGTTGACGTTGAGCTCGACGAGCGCCAGCGCCGGCAACGTGCCGACCGCGGTCATGCCCGTCGCCATTGCTGCGACCATCAGGAGCGGTTTGAGGATTGATTTCATGTCTTCTCGCTTCTCATACTGATTTTCGGACACTCAGGCGTTAGAGGCCGAGCATCTCCCTTGGATCGAAGGTGACGCGGACGTCGGCCCAGATGTCCTGCTTGCCGGCCGGAACCTGCAGGCCGGTGACATCGCATTTTTGCACCGCGCGAACGGCACTCTCGTCGAACTGGCGGCTTCCGCTCGACTTCTCGACCGCCGGGCGCCCGGCCAGCTTGCCGGAGGCATCCAGGTTGAACCGCACCACGACGACGAAGTTCTCGGAACCTTCAAGGCCGACAGGAAGGGTCCAGCAGCCGCCAAGCTGGCTTTCCAGGGCGCCCATTTCGGACCTGGAAAGCTTCTGACCCTGGTCCTTGTCGCCGCCGAGCGACGCCTGCTGGGTCGAGCGCTTGGCGCCGCCGCCGGATGGCTTCTGCTTGTCAAGGAGAGCTGAGATCTCGTCGGCGTTGAATTGCTTGTCGTCGGACTTAGGCTTCGACGACGCCTCCTTGACCGGCTTGTCGGCATCCTTGCGCTCCGGCGCCTTGGCGCTTTCGGCTTGCGCCGTCTGCGGCTTCGGCCGGGCTTCCGGCGCGGGCGCCGAGTCGGGCAGCTGCGTCGCCTCGGCAGGCGGCTCCTGCGCTATGGCTTCGGCGACGGCGTCAGGCTTGACCTCGGGCGTCGGATCGATGGCCGCGGTCTTGTCCTGCGGCGGCGGGGTCGGCGCCGGCTTGGCCGGCGTCGGCTTGGGGTCTGCCTGCTTGACCGGCTCGGGCTTGACCTCTTCCTTGGGCGTCGGCGCCGGCGCCACTTCGGTTGCCGGAATAGGCTTGGGCTTTTCCTGCGGCTTCGGCACGTCCTCGGGCTTCGGCTTCTCGATCGGGGTCGGCGCGGGCGGGGGAGCCGAGGTCATGTCGACGGGCTTCGGCTTGGCTTCCGGCGTTATCGGCTTGTCGGTATCGACGCTGTTCTCGCCGACCTTCTGCGCATCCGGCACGATGTCCGGGCGCTGCGTCGGCACAGGTGCCGGCTTTTCATGCATCACGGCCTTCTTGTCGCCCTGCAACGTTTGCGCAACGGCTTCCATCGGTACGATGTCGACCGCGACCGACTCGACGTCGGAGGACGGAAGCGCGGCCGGCGCCGTCAGCGTGAACAGGCCGAACGTCAGCGCCGCCGCATGCAAGATCACCGATGTGGTGAGGCCGGTCTTCATCTTCTTGTCTACTGATCCTGTTCCTGCAGTGAAACCAGGCCGATGTTCTTGTAGCCGGCGGCCGAAATGCGGGCCATCACCTTCATCGCCGTGCCATAGTCGGTGGACTTGTCGCCACGGATGAAGATGCGCTCCTCATAGCCGGTCTTCGAGATTGCCTGCAGCTTGGCCACCAACTCCTCGATCGGGATCTCGGTTTCCTGCAGATAGATTTGGCCGGCGGCGTTGATCGAGACGGTGATTGGCTGCGTGTCGGCATTCATCGCCTTGGCCTGCGTATCCGGCAGGTCGATCGGCACGCCGACCGTCAGCATCGGCGCCGCGACCATGAAGATGATCAGCAGCACCAGCATCACGTCGACCATCGGCGTGACGTTGATCTCGGACATCAGTGCATGGTGACGGCCGCGCCGCCTGTGGCCGCGCGCGCCGCGTCCTCCCATGCCCATGGACATACCCATCTGCTACTCCTCAGGCCTTGGGGGCCACTTTTTCATCGATTTGGCGCGAGAGTATGGCGGAGAACTCGTCCGAGAACCCTTCCATGCGCACGGCTATCTTGCTCGCGTCGGACGACAGCTTGTTGTAGGCGATGACGGCGGGAATGGCGGCGAGCAGGCCGATGGCCGTCGCTAGCAGCGCTTCGGCGATGCCGGGCGCAACCACCGCGAGACTGGTGTTCTTGGAGCCGGCGATCGCCTGGAACGACGTCATGATGCCGATGACTGTACCGAAAAGGCCGATGAAGGGTGCGGCCGAGCCGGTGGTGGCGAGGAAGCCGAGGCGGCCCTCCAGCTTCTCCATTTCGCGGGTCAGCGCCAGGTCCATCGCCTTGTCGATGCGGGTCTGCAGGCCGAGTGGCGTTTTCGCGCCCTTCTCGAAGCTCTTCTTCCACTCGCGCATCGCAGCCACGAAAATTGCGCCCATGCCGGTGGTCTTGCGGTCGGCGAGCGTGCGGTAGAGCTCCTCCAGCGACTGCCCCGACCAGAACACCTGCTCGAACCGGTTGAGCGCCAGCCGCATGCGGGCGTAGGAAACCAGCTTGTCGACGATGATCGCCCAGGTCCAGACCGAGGCGCAGAGCAAGCCGATCATGACCAGCTTGACCACCCAGCTGGCCGAAACGAACAGCGACCAAACCGACAATTGCGCGCCCGGGTCGGCGAGTGCGATATTTTCCATCGTTACGTCCTTAAGATTTTCCGGGCGAAGCTGGCGGCTGGCCCCTGGCATCCCTTGTGGTCGGTTCGCACGAAGCTACCGGAACAACCCCAAACTGTGCCGTTCTCGGCCTTTTCAGGGCAAATATTGGTGAAAGGAAGGCGCTCCGATAACGCCAATCTTCACCAATCTCTTCATGAACCGTTATGGTTAAGGATGGGTTAGTATATAAGGCGCGGCGCATTGCCACGCCCAGTGAACAATGCGCAAGCCGTCGCCGTTGATCGCAATGGGGCTAATCGGCCGCGGGTAAGGCCTTGGGCATGAATGCGGCCACCCATTCCCTGGGAAAGCGCCTTGGGCGGCCATTCTCGCCGATGATCGCCGCCTCGACCCTGGCCTCGACCAGCACCTCTTCGCCGCGCTTAAGCTGCTGCGCCATGAAGATGCGCGCCCCGGAAATGTCCTCGGTGCGTGTGTCGACCGTCAGGATGTCGTCGATGCGGGCCGGGCCGCGAAAGTCGATCTCCATGCGCCGCACCACCCAGACTATTCTTTCGCCATGCTTGCCGTCGGCAAGCTCGGTGTGGTGCACGCCGGTCAGTCTCAGATAGTCGGAGCGGCCGCGTTCGAAGAATTCGAGATAGCGTGCATGGTAGACGACGCCGGAGAAATCGGTGTCGGCGTAATAGACCCGCGCCATCAGCCGGTGGCCGAACGCGGTCAGCGCGCCGGAAAGTCCGGCCAGCAGCGTCGCCGATTCACCATGATCGCCCATTGCGCTTCCTTTTTCAGCCCCGGCGAGGCACCTGTTCCCCGCGTGACATAACATCGGATGGCACTGTTGACGGCGATGATCAAGACCTTGACGGCGGCGCTGCTTGTGCTCGCGGCGTTGGCGTGGCCCAGCCACGCGGCAACCTTCTTGATGAAGCGCGGCCTCAACCTCGACCAGTGGGTTACGTGGCCGGGCGAGGACCAGTGGGGCGACGCCAAGGCCATCCTGCCCTATCCGGAATGGCGGAAATTCCTTGGGGAGAACGATCTCAAGGCACTGAAGGACGCGGGCTTCGATTTCCTGCGCATGCCGGTCGACCCGTCGCCTTTCCTGTCCGGCCAGACCGTGGCGTTGCGGGACGACCTCTATGCCAGCGTGCTGGATTCGGTGCGCATGATCAACCGCGCCGGCCTGAAGGTGATCGTCGACATGCACCTGATCCCCGCCGGCGGCAGCCGCAAGATCGGCATGGCGCAAGTGATGGAAGACCCGCGGACCTTCGATCTCTATGTCGGGATGGTGCGCAGGATAGCCCGCACGCTGGCTGGCGAAGATCCGGCTCAAGTCGCTTTCGAGCCGATGAACGAACCGATCGTCGATTGCGACAGCGACGGCACCAGCCTGTGGCCGGACCGCCAGCGCAAACTGTTCGCCGCGGCGCGGTCCTCGGCGACGAAACTGACCCTGGTGCTGACGGGTGCCTGCTATTCCGCCGCGAGCTCGCTTGAGAAGATCGACCCGAAGACGATCCCGGACGACAACGTCATCTGGACCTTCCATTCCTACGATCCGTTCCTGCTCACTCATCAGGGCGCGACCTGGGCCGGCGACTTCATCCCCTATGTGACTGGCCTGCCCTATCCGCTGACCGCGGTGCCGCGGACACAGCTCGAGGTGACGCTCGACACCATCCGCGCCAGGATCAAGGCCGAGGCGCCGTGGACTCGGCAGAGCGGCCTGCTTGCCTATCTCGACGAACAGGCCGCCAGCATGGACAGCCCCGACAAGCTGCTCGGCTTGATGGATGCGCCGTTCAAAAAGGTCGAGGCGTGGGCGAAGGCCAACGGTGTCAAGCCTGAGAACGTCACGCTGGGCGAGTTCGGCATGATCCGCCAGGAATATGGCAACGCCTATGTGATGCCCGCCGAGTTCCGGGCAGCCTATGTCAGGGACATGATCGCGCGCGCCGAGGCGCACGGCTTCTCTTGGTCGGTGTGGAGCTATGGCGGCGCTTTTGGCATCATCGATGCCTTCAACGGCGACAAGGCGGAGCCTGACGTAATGGACGTGATCCGCGGGCTGCGTTGACCGTTCAGGCAAGATCGATCGAGAAGATTCCGGGAGCATTCCAAACGCATCGGCGCAATGCTGAAAGCCAGGCTCGCCCGAGACAACGTAGCGGCGCGCTTGAAAATTACTCTTCCTGGAACAGGTTGATCTGCTGCTGCGCCAGATCCTTCGGCGCGTCGAGGCCGAGATGGCGCCAGGCATTGGCCGTCAGCATGCGGCCGCGCGGCGTGCGCTGGATGAAGCCCTGCTGGATCAGATAGGGCTCGATGATGTCCTCGATGGCGTCGCGCGGCTCGGACAAGCCGGCGGCGATCGTCTCGATACCGACTGGCCCGCCGCCGAAATTGCGCGCGATCATCGACAGATACCGTCGGTCGAGCGCGTCGAGGCCGAGCGCGTCGACCTCCAGCCGGGTCAACGCCTCGTCGGCGATCTTGCGGTCGACATGGCCGTCGCCGGCGACCGAAGCGAAATCGCGCACGCGGCGTAGCAGCCGGCCGGCGATGCGTGGCGTGCCGCGCGCACGGCGCGCGATCTCCAGTGCGCCATCGTCGCCGAGCGGCATTTGCAGGATGCGCGCGCCGCGCCGCACGATCAGCTCCAGCTCCTCGACGGTGTAGAAATTGAGCCGCACGGGAATGCCGAAACGGTCGCGCAGCGGGTTGGTGAGCAGACCAAGCCGCGTGGTGGCGGCGACAAGAGTGAAACGGGCGAGGTCGATCTTGACCGAGCGCGCCGCCGGTCCCTCGCCGATGATCAGGTCGAGCTGGAAATCCTCCATCGCCGGATAGAGGATTTCCTCCACCGCCGGGCTCAGCCGGTGGATCTCGTCGATGAACAGCACATCCCCTTCCTCGAGATTGGTCAGCAGCGCGGCGAGATCGCCGGCCTTGGCGATGACTGGGCCGGAGGTCGAGCGGAAATTGACGCCGAGCTCGCGCGCCATGATCTGCGCCAGCGTCGTCTTGCCGAGGCCCGGCGGCCCGACGAACAGCACATGGTCGAGCGCCTCGTTACGGCCCTTGGCCGCCTCGATGAACACTTTGAGGTTGGCCCGCACCGCGGCCTGGCCGACGAAATCGTCGAGTGTCTGCGGCCGCAAGGTCTGCTCGGCATCCTCGCCGCGTTTTTCGGGAGCAATAAGGCGAGGCGACAGGCTCATGTTGCCTTCCTTGCACAGCGTTGAGTGCTGAACAAGCAGGGGTTCACCGCGCCAGTTCCTTCAGCCCAAAGCGGATCAGCTTCGGCGCATCGGCATCCTCGCCCGCCGTCTTCAGCGCGGCCGCCACCGCATTGGCGGCGGTATCGCGCGAATAGCCGAGATTGACCAGCGCCGACACGGCATCGGTGATCGGCGCGGATGCCACGCCGTCGCCGAGCTCCTGCTTCAGGCCGATGGTGCCCGAGGCAGTGCCGGCATAGGCCGGCGCCTTGTTCTTCAGCTCGGTGACGATGCGCTCGGCCACCTTCTTGCCGACGCCGGGTGCGCGAGAAACCATGGCGATGTCGCGTAGCGCAATGGCATTGGCGAGATCGGCCGGCGCCAGCGTCGACAGGATGGCCAGCGCCACCTTGGCGCCAACGCCCGGCACATTGTTCATCAGCAGCCGGAACCACTGGCGCTCGAGCTGCGACTGGAAGCCGTAGAGGCGCAGCATGTCCTCGCGCACATAGGTCTCGATGAACAGCACCACCGCTTCGCCGGGCGAAGGCAGCGCGGCCAGCGTGCGCGCCGAGCAATAGGCGACGTAGCCGACGCCATGGATATCGACGAGGCAATGATCGTCGTCGACCTCGTCGAGCGTGCCCTTGAGCTTGCCGATCATGCTTGATGACCCCTCACGCCAGCATTGCCATCCGGTAGGCCACGCTCTGCCGGTGATGCGCATGGCAGATGGCGATGGCCAGCGCGTCGGCGGCATGTTCGGTATCGAAAGTGGCTTTCGGCAACAGCACTTTCACCATCATGTGGATCTGCTTCTTGTCGCCATGGCCGACGCCGATCACCGCCTTCTTGACCGCATTGGGCGCATATTCGGCAACGACGAGGCCCGCACGCGCCGGCACAAGCATGGCGATGCCGCGTGCCTGGCCGAGCTTCAGTGTCGCCACGGCGTCCTTGTTGACGAAGGTCTGTTCGACGGCTGCCTCTTGCGGCATGGCGGTGTGCAGGATCTCGGCGAGCCCGTCATGCAATTGGCACAGCCGCGTCGCCAGTGCCGCCTTGTCGTCGGACTTCACGGTGCCGGACGCAATGAAGCGCAGCGAATTGCCGAGGCTTTCGACGATGCCCCAGCCGGTGCGCCTGAGCCCCGGATCAATACCGATGATGCGAATCGCTTCCCCCATCCGCCAACTTTACCTCCGGCGGACAGCGATGCCAGCGAAATGTGAACAAACCAGAAACAGAAGGGTGACCGAGGTTTAACCGCGGGCGAAAGCCGTGTTCAGCAGGCTGATCTGGTCCGAAACCGGATTGGAGCGGCGAGCCATCGGTTGCATGTCGACCACGGCGCCGGAGCCATAGATCTCCTCGTCCATGCGGCGCACCAGTGCCTGCAGGCGCAGCGAGCGGGTGACGAGGTCCAGGAAATCCTCGGGCAGTTCGGCCCAGCCGGCGGCTTCGTCATGGGCGGAAGCGGTGTCGAGACGCACCTTGGACTTTTCCGACGCGACCTGGTCGCGGGTCATCTCGCCGGAATTCGCGGCGCGCTGCAAAAGCAGCCAGGAGGCAACCTGCATCAGCCTGGTGGTCAGCCGCATCGATTCGGCGGCATAGAGCGTGGCCGCCAGCCTGGACAGTTTCTTCGCCTCGGCCCGGCCCTTGCCGTCGAGATATTCCGCCGCCTGTTCGACCAGGCCCATGCCTTCCTGATAAAGCGGCTTGAAGGATTGCGAGAAAACCCGGCGCTCCGCCAGTTTGACGGTTTTCGCACTGCCCTTCGAAGGCTCGTTCATTGATACGCCCCTGCACTTGCAACCGGCTGATTCGGCTCCCTGCCGATACACCCGGAACCCTATCTGACTGAAGCTTGAAAATGCGCTTCGTCACCGGTGAAGGCAAGCACATGTTTAACAGAAGGTTAACGGCGAGCCGACGTCGGGCGCTTCTGAAATGCGGGCAAAAAAAGAGCCGCGGATAAGGCGGCTCTCAGGAGTTTAACAGGGAGGCGTCAAACAAAGTGGCTCCAACCACTCGGTAAGAATCCAGATCACTGGATGAACATAGTAAACACCTGTAAAGCTTAATGAAGCCTTAACGGCGCGGATGTTTTTTGACCGAACGTCGCCATCCTGTGCCGTAACAGTACAGCCTCACTGCCTCTGGTTTAGCTCAGGCCGTCTTCCAGACCGCCGGCAAAGCGATGAAGGCAAACAGCAGCATGCCCGCATAGAACCCTATCGAGGAAATCCCGAGCAGCGGTTCTATCCCCGGATTGCCGGCGAGCAGAATGTAGAGGCCGATCATGAGCCCGATGCCGCTGATGGCAGTCAGCCAGAAATGAACCTTGGCCAGGACCTTCTGCCCGACGGCCGGAAACAGATGGTAGAAGAACGCGAAGACCGCTGACATCAGCCACCCGGCGACCATCGTGTGGGCGTGGGTTGGCATCTGGCCATGGTCTTCGCTGATCGCCATGTGGATGCCGAGCGCCATGCCGCACAACGCATAGATGATGGCCAGCGTGAAGAAATTCCGTGCTACCCCTTGCATAATGTCCCCTCGAAGTGCCTTTTCCCGGTTGCGGGAATGGGTTGATCGTCAGGCGACTGCTGTCGCCGCCGGGCTCCCGGCGTTAGCGCACTAGCATCGGCTATGTTTCCGGACGATGTCGCGCCAACCCCCTCCCGACGATTCGTATATTAGCAGGAAATCAGATAGCGCGTTCAGTATCTCAGCCGCTTCTTCATTGCGCTGAAACAGAGCTGGTTTTCTCGCGACATCGTTCCGAAACACGCGCCGCGCTAAAGGCCCGCTCCTCCGACGGCCGGTGCAAATCCGAGCCGTCGCAAACCTGACCGGAACACTGCAGGAGCAAATCATGGACTGGTACTCGATTGTTAAATTCCTCCACGTCATCTCGGCCATTCTCTGGGTTGGTGGCGGCTTCGTGCTGTTCCTGCTCGGCGTGCTTGCTGAGCGGGCGGGCAACATCGAGGACAAGCTGCAGGCGATGCGCGCCAGCGGCCAACTGGGCGGCAGGTTTTTTGCACCGATGTCGATGCTGACGCTGATTTTCGGCCTCATCATGTGCTGGTTCTGGGTTGGCTTCTCCGATCTGTGGATCCTGATCGGCCTGACCGGCTACGCCACGACCTTTTCGATCGGCATGTTGATCTTCAAGCCGACCGGCGAGCGCATGGGCGCGATGATCGCCAAGGAGGGCGTCACACCGGCCGTTCTTGCCATCGGTGAGCGCATGATGAGCGCGGCACGCTTCGACTATGCGGTGATGCTGGTGATCATCGCTGATATGGTGCTCAAGCCGACCGTGCATGACATCGGCATCCTCGCCGGCATGGTGCTGGTCGTTGTGGTGGGCGCCGCGCTGGCCTTTGGTGGCAGCCGTCGTCTCGTGCCAAGCCCCGCGTGACTCCTGATGGTGAGGAAAGGCTGCGCGGCGGCCTTTCTACATCAGGCCGGCGATGCCATCCCACAGCAGCTTCAGCGCCACGACCGCGACGGTTGCGTAGGTGAAGGGATAGAATGTTTCCGGCCGCATGCGGCGCACCAGCCACGCCCCGGCGATGGTCGACAGAGGCGCCAGCGGCATCAGAACCACCGATGCCGTCAGATTGGCGGTGTCGAACTGGCCGAGCGCGAAATAGGGCACCAGCTTCAGCGCATTGGTGGCGGCAAAGAAGATCGCGGCGGTGCCCGACAGAACTTTCGGATCGAGCCGGATCGGCAAGGCATAGACCTGGAAGGGCGGGCCGCCGACATGGGCGACGAAGCTGGTGAACCCGGCAACCGTGCCCCAGACTCCGGCGGCGACGCGGCTGGGCGCGGCCGCGTGGTCGGCGCCGTGGCGGAACTGCAGATAGAGCCAGCGCAGGACGAAAATGATGGCGACGGCGCCTACGATCAGCCGCACGGCCTCTTCGGTCACCAGTGCCGCCGTCAGCCAGCCAAGGCCGATGCCGATGACGGCGCCCGGCATCATGTCGACCAGCATCTTGCGGTCATAGACGCCCCACCATGTCCACACCGAGACGATGTCCATCAGACACAGGATCGGCAACAGGATGGCCGCCGCCTGCACCGGCGGCATGGTCAGCGCCATCAGCGGCACGCCGACAAAGCCGACAGCGCCGCCAAAGCCGCCCTTGGACAGGCCGACCAGAATGACCGCCGGAAGGGCGGCCGCGTAGAACCACGGATCGAGAAGCAGGCCTGACATGGGAGGGGACTGGTCCGGAGGGAAAGCGTGTCGACGTTTGAATAACCCAGAATGCCGGGGGGAGCGACAGCAAATATGAGCGTGGCGGCCGCACATACGGCCCACCGGCTGCTGGCTTTCCACCCGCTGCGATCAGCCCTCTGAAACCAGGGCGTGGCCGGTCCGGCTCAGGACGCCTGCAAGACCCTAGCCCTGTCACGAGACGAGGCCGCATCGAGCGGCGGCGGCCGGCGACGGATCGGCTGAGCCTTGATGATGGCGGTGCTTGTCTCGGCCTTGTCGGCGATACGGTCGAGAATCCCGTCGAGATCACCGATTGATCGCACGAACAGGCGGGCGACGAAGCAGTCATCGCCCGTCACCTTGTCGCATTCGCCGAATTCGGGAATCTCCTCGATCAGCTTCTGGACGATGTGCAGCTTGCCGGGCAGAGGCCGGATGCGCACGATGGCCTGCAAGGTATAGCCGAGCGCCAGCGGATCGATCTCGACGGTGAACGCCCGGATGACGCCGCGCTCTTCGAGCCGTCGAAGCCGCTCCGAAACGCTTGGCGACGACAGCCCGACTTGGGCGGCCAGTTCCTTCAGCGAGGTCCGCGCATCCTTGACCAGGATTTCAAGGAGATTTCGGTCGAGATCGTCCAGCATCTTACATTTCTCGATGATTTGGGCCCATGGCCTAATATAATTAGGTAATTTACCCATATCTCCTTTCTCGTCCGATGGAAAGCTTCGCGACCGCATGAGATTATGCTGGCCCAACTGATGCGGAGGTTTGTTGTGAACGAGACAGCGCGTGGCACGGTCGAAATGTCCGCCGCGATGGCGATCCTGGGAACGATCGGATGGTTCGTCGTCCTGTCCGGCCAGCCGATCATGGATGTGGTGTTCTGGCGTTGCACTTTCGGCGCGCTGACGCTGCTCATCATCTGCACCGCGATGGGCTTGCTGCGCAACAGGCTGTCGCTGCGCATCATCGCCATCGCCGCGGTCGGCGGCGTCGCCATAGTCGTCAACTGGCTGCTGCTGTTTAGCGCTTTCTCGCGCGCGTCGATTTCGATCGCCACCGCTGTGTACAACACGCAGCCCTTCATGCTGGTCGGCTTCGGTGCGCTCTTCTTCGCCGAACGCCTGACCCTGACCAAGCTGACCTGGCTGGCCATCGCCTTCGCCGGCATGGTGCTGATCGTGCAGTCGGCCCCCGATGCCGGCCCCAATGCCGGCATGGCCGGCACGGATTATTTTACCGGCATCGTCATGGCGCTGGGCGCGGCCTTCTTCTGGGCCGTTGCCGCCATCGTTACCAAGAAGCTCAAGGGCACGCCGCCGCACCTCATCGCGCTGATCCAGGTCTGCGTCGGCGTCGTCATGCTGGCACCTTTCGCCAATCTTTCCCAGCTTCCGGCCGATGCCTGGAGCTGGGCCATGCTGGCGACGCTCGGCATCGTCCATACCGGCCTGATGTACATACTGATGTACGGCGCCATCCAGAAGCTGCCGACGCATCTGCAGGGATCGCTGTCCTTCATCTATCCCGTCGTCGCCATTCTGGTCGATGTCGTGGCCTTCGGCCATCGGCTGCATCTGAGCCAGATCGTCGGCGCCACCGCCATCCTGATCGCCGCCGCCGGCATGAATCTCGGCTGGACGCTGTGGAAGGGCAAACCGCCCGTCGTAAGCCCGCACCCCATCAAGTGAAGCGGCCGCCGGCTGGCCGGCGGGTCAAACATCGCGATCCCGGCTGCCCGCCTGTTCAAGGCGGGCACTTTGCTCTATGCCGCAATCCAACCATCTTCGCCCGGCATAGGCGAAACGCGGGACCCGAAGAACCATGAATGACGCAACGCCCCCCAACCGCTGTCGCATCGTACTGATCGCGCCGCCCGGCGTGCCGGCGGCCCGTATCGCCGCGGCATTCGAAGGCGGCGACGTCGCTTCGCTGATCCTGCCCGAGAACGGCATGGACGAGGCCTCCTTCCAGGCTTTCGCCGAACAGATCGTGCCGGCAGCGCAAGCCGCCGGCGTTGCTGTCATCATCGCCGGCGACACCCGCATAGCCGGCCGCGTCCAGGCCGACGGCATCCATGTCGAAGTCTCCAAGGCCGAACTCGCCGAGACGATCGAGCATTTCCAGGCAAAGATGATGGTCGGCACCGGCGGCGCCAAGACGCGCGACGACGCGCTCGAGCTTGGCGAGACACGGCCCGATTACATCTTCTTTGGCCGCTTCGGTTACGACAACAAGCCCGAACCGCATCCGCGCAATCTGTCGCTCGGCAGATGGTGGGCCGACATGATCCAGATCCCGTGCATTGTCATGGCCGGGTCCGACATCGCCTCGGTGGAAGCAGTGGGCGCCACAGGTGCTGAATTCGTGGCGCTGTCGAGCGCCGTGTTCGCCGACGGCACCGATCCCAAGACAGCGGTCGCCACCGCCAACGCGCTGCTCGACGAGACCGCGCCGCGCTTCGAGGACTGACGTGCCCTCGGCGAGGCTTCCCCTCCAGGCTCTGCTTGCGGTGCTGATGGTCCAGGCGGCGGCCGCGGAGAGCATCCCGCTGCCGCAACCCAAGCCGGAAATCGGCATCCACAGCGACAAGCCTATCGACAAGCCGCTGCCACAGCCCGCCACCACTGCGGAACCGGCGCCGCTGCCGTCGGCCGACACAATAAACCCCGATCGCTTCGGCGCAAAACCCGCGGATGCTGCCTATGGCGCCTTCCAGCGCGGTCTCTACAAGACAGCCTACAATCTCGCGCTGGTCCGGGCGCAAAACGGCGACCCGGCGGCGCAGACGCTGGTGGCCGAGATCCTGTCGCGCGGGCTCGGTGTGCCGCTCAATTCGGCGGAAGCAGCGAAATGGTACGCGCTGGCCGCCGAACAGGGCGTGCCGGAATCGCAGTTCCAGTATGCGCTCATGCTGCTCGATGGCCGCTACGTGAAGAAGGACGAAAAGGGGGCCTATGCACTGATGCAGGCCGCCGCCGAAGCCGGCAACCGGCTGGCGCAGTTCAATTTCGCGCAGATGCTGGTCGAGCAGGACCCCGGCGACGCCGGCATAGCCAAGGCGGTCTCCTACTACGAGCGCGCCGCCGCGACCGGCCTCGCCGACGCGCAATATGCGATGTCGCAGATCTACGCGAACGGCGTCGGCGGCAAGCAACGAGACGATGTGCAGGCAAGGCGCCTGCTGGCGCAGGCGGCACGGCAGAATTACGACACCGCGCAGATCGATCTCGCCGCCTGGATGATCGAAGGCCGCGGCGGTGTGCGCGACCTGAAATCCGCCTTCGGCTGGATGAAGCAGGCGGCGGAGGGCGGTAATGTCGCCGCCCAGAACCGCCTCGCAAAACTCTATATGCAAGGCATTGGCACCGATCCGGACCTTGTCCTGGCCGGTGCCTGGTACATCGTCGCCCGCCGGGCCGGTCTCATCGATCCGCAGATGGACGACTTCCTGCAAGGGCTGAGCGATGACGAAACCAAGCAGGCCCTGCAGAAGGCAAACCGCCTGCCCTGACGGCCTCTCCGGTTCGGCGCCGACTTGGCGCTCCCTTGCCTCTTCGGACGATTTGTGGTCTTGGGAGCCCGAAATCGCTTTCCCAGCGAACATCCCATATCAACGGCCAGGCCGTTGGTATCCATTCCGGATCACCTCATCATGGCCAAAATCAATGGCAACGAAATCCGTCCGGGCTATGTCATCGAGCATGATGGCGGCCTTTGGGTGGCGGTCAGGACCAACACCGTCAAGCCCGGCAAGGGCGGCGCCTACAATCAGGTCGAACTGAAGAACCTCATCAACGGCACCAAGCTCAACGAGCGCTTCCGCTCGGCCGAGACGGTCGAACAGATTCGGCTCGACCTGAAGGACTTTTCCTTCCTCTATGCGCAGGAAGACGCGCTGGTGTTCATGGACACCCAGAGCTACGAGCAACTCGAATTGAACAAGGACTTCGTCGGCGATCGCGCTGCGTTCCTGCAGGACGGCATGATGGTGACGGTCCAGCTCTACGAAGAGAGGCCGATTGGCATTTCGCTGCCCGACTATGTGACGCTGACCATCACCGAGGCGGACCCGGTGGTGAAGGGCCAGACGGCGGCCTCGTCCTACAAGCCGGCGATCCTGGAAAACGGCATCCGTGTGCTGGTGCCACCATTCATCGGCGCCGGCGAGCGCATCATCGTCGACACCAACGAAATCACTTACGTGCGCCGCGCGGACTGATGCATGTCGCCCAAAAGTGGCCTCGGTTTTGGGTCACCGACATGCATCAAGCCAGAGCTTAAGTGCAGCACCAGGAAGATCCACTATGGCACGCTCAGCCCTTCTCAACGTCATGGTCCAGGCCGCAATGAAAGCCGGCCGCTCGCTGTCGCGCGACTTCGGCGAGGTGCAGAACCTTCAGGTCTCGATGAAAGGTCCCGGCGACTATGTCAGCCAGGCCGACCGCAAGGCCGAGGATATCGTCTTTGCCGAGCTGTCCAAGGCACGGCCAGGCTATGCCTTCCTGATGGAAGAGCGCGGCGCGGTGGAAGGCGACGACGGCCAGCATCGCTGGATCGTCGACCCGCTCGACGGCACCACCAATTTCCTGCATGGCATCCCGCTCTTTGCCGTTTCGATCGCGCTGGAACGGCAGGGGCAGATTGTTGCCGGCGTCATCTACAATCCGGCGATGGACGAGCTTTACACCTGCGAACGTGGCGGCGGCGCCTTCATGAACGATCGCCGCCTGCGCGTCGCCGGCCGCATCAAGCTGGTCGATACGGTGATCGGCTGCGGCATGCCGCATCTCGGCCGCGGCCACCATGGCAATTTCCTCGTAGAGCTGCGCAATGTCATGGCCGAGGTTTCCGGCGTCCGCCGCCTCGGCTCCGCCTCGCTCGATCTCGCCTATGTCGCTGCCGGCCGCATGGACGGCTTCTGGGAAACCGGCCTGTCCGCCTGGGACATCGCCGCCGGGCTTCTGCTGATCCGCGAGGCGGGCGGCTTCGTCTCCGACATGGATGGCGGCCAGGACATGCTCGACAACGGCTCGGTTGTCGCCGGCAACGAGGTCATCCAACGCGCTTTGCTCAAGGTCGTCAAGAAGCCGCTCCCTTCTCGTTGACAGGCAAGCCGCGCTGACATGACGGCGCGCTGAAGCGCCGCAGTCGTAAAACCGCAAACAAGACTTGAAATACTGCTCGGTGAGCGCACAGATTTGTGGTGCGCGGCGCAGGAAACCCGGCAGTGAACGACATCAAGCCCATCCCCGACATCCCGTTCATCGGACGCTGGCACTATTCGCGCGCCGAGATGATCGCCGACGGCATCGTCCACGCGGTCGGCATCGTGCTGGCGATATCGGCCGGTTCCGCACTGCTGGCGCTGGCGGCTTTTCGTGTCGGACCGGGCGAATACATCGCCGCCACCTTCTACGTGGTTTCGCTGCTCACCGTGCTGTCGGTGTCAATGACCTACAACCTATGGCCGGTGTCGTCGCCGGCGAAATGGGTCTTGCGGCGTTTCGACCACGCCGCGATCTATCTCCTGATCGCCGCGACCTACACGCCTTTCCTGGCCCAGCTCGGAGGCTCGCCGCTGGCGCGCTGGATGATCGTCCTCGTCTGGACCGCAGCCGTGCTGGGCATTACCATCAAGGTGTTTTTTCCCGGCCGTTTCGATCGGCTGGCCATCGGCTTCTATCTCGCCATCGGCTGGAGCGGGATCGTCCTGGTCAGGCCACTTGTCCAAACACTGCCGACGACATCGATCGCGCTCATCGTCGCAGGTGGCATCGTCTACTCCTGCGGCGTCATCTTCTTCGCCTGGAAAGGCCTGCGCTTCCACAATGCACTGTGGCACGGTTTCGTTGTCACCGGCGCCGGCCTGCATCTGGCCGCCATGGTTGACTGTCTGGTCATCAATCGCCTCTGACACAGACTATCGACGCGGCAATATTGCCAAGCGCCATTCAATTTGGTCACAATTCCGTTTAGAGTCGCGGTTTACGTGATCGGCGGCGGCATCGGAAACGGGGCACGGATGGCTTTTCTCAGATCCTTCGGCATGGGCAGACGTTCTGATGTCCTGATCTACGACCCCCACAAACTGTCGAGCCCGCAGGTCTTTCTGCTGACCATGGTGATCTTCCTGGTCATCGTCGCCTTCATCGCCGCTATCCTGACCCGCCAGATTTCGACCGCCTTCGGCAGCAATCCCGGTCTCAACGGCCTGATCGTCGGCGTGCTGGTGGTCGGCATCCTGCTGGCCTTCGCCCAGGTCGGGCGGCTGTTTCGCGAAGTGCGCTGGGTCAACTCCTTCCGTGCCGGCTCGGAGACCACCGAACCGGTGCTGCTGGCGCCGATGAAGGCGATGATCGGCCGCTCCTCGGCGACGGCCTTCTCGACCAGTTCGATGCGTACCATGCTCGATTCCATTGCCACCCGCCTCGACGAAAGCCGCGACACCTCGCGTTATCTCGTCGGCCTGCTGGTGTTTCTCGGCCTGCTCGGCACCTTCTGGGGCCTGTTGAACACCATCGGGTCGATCCGCGAGACCATAGAATCGCTCGATCCTGGCACGGGTGACGCCGCCGCGGTGCTCGATTCCCTGAAGCAGGGGCTTTCGGCGCCGCTGGCCGGCATGGGCACGGCCTTCTCGTCCTCGCTGTTCGGCCTGTCCGGCTCGCTGGTGCTCGGCTTCCTCGACCTGCAGGCCGGCCGCGCCCAGACGCGCTTCTACACCGAGCTGGAAAACTGGCTGTCCTCGGTCACCGATCTGTCGTCCGACATCGTCGTCTCCGACCCGGCCAAAACCGAATCCTCCGACGAGATCCGGGTGCTGTCCGAACGGCTGCGCAGCATGCAGGAGAATGGCGGCGGTTCCAATCCGCGCGTCGCCACGGCGATGGCCAATCTCGCCGACGGCATTTCCGGCCTGGTCAAGAACATGCGCTCGGAACAGCAGATCATGCGCGACTGGGTCGAGGCCCAATCCGACGAGCAGAAGGCGATGCGCAACACGCTGGAAAAGATCGCCGACGCGCTGAAGAAGCCCGGGGTCCACTAACATGGCACTTGCCAGGGGCCGGCGCACCGATCGCCGCATCGACTACTGGCCGGGCTTCGTCGACGCGCTGTCGACGCTGCTGCTGGCGATCATGTTCCTGCTCACGGTCTTCGTGCTGGCGCAGTTCCTGCTGGGACGCGAAATCTCCGGCAAGGATACGGCGCTCTCGCGCCTCAACTCGCAGATCAACGAGCTGACCCAGTTGTTGGCGCTGGAGCGCTCTACGGCGCAGGACAAGGATGATTCGCTGGCCAATCTGCAGGCGTCCCTGTCGGCAACGGAAGCGGAGAAGAGCCGGCTCGAACAATTGCTGGCGCAAGGTGCTGGTGCCGGCGACGCCGCCAACCAGCGCGCCGCGGCGCTCGGCGGCGAACTCGACAGCCAGCGCCAGATCAGTCAGCAGGCGCTGAGCCAGGTCGAGATCCTCAACCAGCAGATCGCGGCTCTGCGCAAGCAGATCGGCGCGCTCGAGGATGCGCTCAACGTCTCCGAAACCCGCGACCGCGATTCCAACACCAAGATCGCCGATCTCGGCCGCCGCCTGAACGTCGCACTTGCGCAGCGTGTGCAGGAATTGAACCGCTACCGCTCCGACTTCTTCGGCCGCTTGCGCGAGATTCTCGCCGACCGCGAGAACATCCGCATCGTCGGCGACCGCTTCGTCTTCCAGTCGGAAGTGCTGTTCCCGACCGGCTCCGAGGTGATCAACGATGCCGGCAAGGTCGAGATGAAGAAACTCGCCGACGCCATCATCGAGCTGCAGAAGGAAATCCCGCCCGAGATCAACTGGGTGCTGCGCGTCGACGGCCATACCGACAACAAGCCGCTCTCCGGCACCGGCCGCTACCGCGACAACTGGGAGCTGTCTACGGCGCGTTCGACCTCGGTGGTGAAATTCCTGATCGAGAACGGCGTGCCGGCCAACCGCCTGGTCGCCGCCGGTTTCGGCGAGTTCCAGCCGCTCGATCCCGCCGACACCGAAGAGGCGCGCAACAAGAACCGCCGTATTGAACTGAAGCTCACCGAACGTTGATCCATCATCACGCGAACCCACGCGAATTTGTTCGCCGGCTCAACTCTAGGGCGCAGAATGGAGCCGGAAAGGCCTGAAAAGATTATCTTTTTCTAATTACACATTGTCGCAGAGCGGTCCTAGCTTCCCGCCTGGGCCGAGAACCGCCGGCGATGAATCCCCCTCATCGCGACGCGACGGAACCGGACGGCCCACGGCCAGAAGGCAGGCGGAACGACCACCGCCTTCCTCTACAAGAGGAGACGGGTGATGCGCTCTTTCACTCCCAAGACCTCGCTTAGAAGTGCAACACTCACAGCGTTCCTCATCGCCGTTCCGCTTGCTGACGCCTATGCTGCGGCCATCACAACAAGGGCGCTCTCGACGCGACCGACCCGACCGATTTCACCGACCTGCGCGTCGAGGGTCTCATCCAACAGGTCCAGGGCGTGCGCGAAGGCATAGTCGCCGCCAAGCAGGCCAACAACATCACGCCGGCCGTGGCCAAGCGGCTGGAAATGCGCACGGCGCACATTAGCCAGGCAGCCGAGAAGATCGCGGCGTCGGATCATGGCAGGATACCGGCCGCGCAATACCATGATCTGCAGCGCCGCCTCGACAATGTCGACCAGCAGCTGAGGCTTAATACCGGCAGTGTTTCCTGATGGGCGACGGTGCCGACGGCGGTAACTACCCGAGCGGCTGAAATCGTAGCGCCTGAGACGGTCCAACAGGAAGGGACCGCCTGACGCCTTCGGGAGTCAAATCCGCAGGCGTCCTTCTTTGCTTACCAGCCAAGCCAGACCGCGATCAGGGCAATCACCGCCGGCACGGTCTGGATGAACAGGATCTTCCGGCCGACCGTGGCCGCGCCATAGAGGCCGGCAACAGCCACGCACGACAGGAAGAACAGCTTGACCTGGAAACCGGCCGTACCGAGGTAAAGCCCCCAGATCAGGCCGGCGGCGAGGAAGCCGTTGTAGAGCCCCTGATTGGCGGCGAGCACCTTCGAAGCGCTGGCGAATTCGGGCGTCAGATTGAAAGCCTTGTGCCCGCGCGGCGTGTCCCACAGCACCATCTCCAGGTAGACGACGTAGACATGGATCAAGGCCACCAGCCCGACCAGGATGTTGCCGATCATGTTGTTCGCCCCTTCATGTGTCACCGGCAGCATTTCACGCGTGACCTTACCTGCGCAAGATGCATCCGCCGCCTGGTGCCTGAGGGTTGCAAACACCTTTGCGTTGGTATCTTTTCGCGCCGTCCCCAATCACGGAAGCCGCCATGTCCTTTCAGAAACTCGATGACCTCGGCCACAAGCTCGAAGCGCTCGAGCATGCGCTGGCCATCCTCGGCGCCGACGAAGCGACCCACATGGCCGTCGGCGGTGGCGAGAAGCGCGCCGAGGCGATGTCGGCACTGGCCGGCATGTATCACACCAGGGCAACGGCGCCGGAGATAGCGGACTGGATCGCTGTGGCCGAACAGGAAGCGTTGGGTGAAGAGCAGCGCGCCGCCGTCGCCGAACTGCGGCGGCAATACACCAACCTGACCTGCCTGCCGGTCGAATTCGTCGAACGCCAGACGACCGCGCGCATGCGTTGTGAGCAGCTGTGGCGCGACCTGCGTGCCAAGAACGACTGGGCTGGCTTCCAGCCGGCGCTGGAGGGCGTGGTGGCGCTGGTGCGCGAGGAGGCGGGGCTGCGTGCCGACGTGCTCGGCCTTGCCCCCTATGACGCGCTGATGGAGCAATACGATCCCGGCAACCGCACCGCCGACATCACGCCTGTGTTCACCGATCTCAAGGCTTTCCTGAAAAGCTTTGTGCCGGAGGCGCTGGCGATCCAGGACGCGCGGCTGCGCAAGCGCCCGTTGAAACCGCTTTCGGGCACCTATGCGATCGACCGGCAGCGCGAGCTCGGCCTTGCCATGATGGCGGCGGTCGGCTTCGACCTGACGCACGGGTCGCTGTCGGTGTCGCATCATCCTTTCTGCGGCGGCGTGCCGAGCGACGTGCGCATCACCACCCGCTACAAGACGTCTGATTTCCTGTCGGCGCTGATGGGCGTGCTGCACGAGACCGGCCATGCGCTCTACGAACAGAACCTGCCGAAGGCATGGTCGCACTGGCCTCTCGGCAAGGCGCGCGGCATGGCCGTGCATGAAAGCCAGAGCCTGTTCGTCGAAAAGCAGCTCGGCCGCAACCCGGCCTTCTGGCGCTGGGCGCTGCCGGTGGTCGAAAAGCATCTCGGCGAAGCCTGGTCGCTCGACGACATCCTGCCGCATGTGCATCGCGTCGAGCGCGGCCTGATCCGTGTCGATGCCGACGAGGTGACTTATCCCCTGCATGTCATCCTGCGCTACGAACTGGAGCAGGAGCTCGTCGCGGGCAGGCTTGAAGTGGCCGACCTGCCCGAAGCCTGGGACGCCAAGATGCGCGACTATCTCGGTCTTTCCACCATCGACAATCCGGCCGACGGGCCGAGGCAGGACGTGCATTGGCCGGGCGCCGCCTTCGGCTATTTTCCGTCATACACGCTGGGCGCGATGATGGCGGCACAGCAATGGGCGGCGCTGACACGGGAACATCCTGCCGCCGATGAGGACCTCGCCAAGGGCAATTTCGAGGCGATCAACGACTGGCGCCGCCAAAAGATCTGGTCGCAGGGGTCACGCTGGTCGACGCCGGACCTGCTCGAACGCGCCACCGGCGAAAAGCTCAACGCCACCTATTTCGTGAACCATCTGAAGCAGCGATACGGAGCCGCGTAAGGACGGTCGGCACATCAGGAACGCAGATGGTTCTGACTACTCCGCCGCCCCTCTGAAGGCGCTGGCGCCGGTTTCGAACTGCAGCTTGGCCAGCCGCGCATAGATGCCGCCCTTGGCGACCAGGCTCTGATGCGTGCCCTCCTCGACGATCGAGCCGCCATCCATGACCAGGATCCTGTCGGCCTTCAGCACCGTTGCCAGGCGATGGGCGATGACGATGGTGGTGCGGCCCTGCATCAGGCGTTCCAGCGCCATCTGCACCAGCGTCTCGCTTTCGGCGTCGAGCGCCGAGGTGGCCTCGTCGAGCAGCAGGATCGGCGCGTCGCGCAGGATGGCGCGGGCGATCGCCACCCGCTGGCGCTGGCCGCCGGACAGCGTCACGCCGCGCTCGCCGACCTGACTGTCATAGCCGTTTTCGAGCTTGAGGATGAATTCGTCGGCAAGCGCATCTTTCGCCGCCGTCTCGATCTCGGCCTTGCTGGCTCCCGGCCTGCCGAAACCGATATTGTCCCGCGCGCTTGCCGCAAAGATGGTGACGTCCTGCGGCACGATGGCGATGCGCTCGCGGACGGAAACAGGATCGGCCTCGCGCACATCGACGCCGTCGATCAGGATCTTGCCGGTTTCGGGATCGTAGAAACGCAGGATCAGCGAAAAGACCGTGCTCTTGCCGGCCCCTGACGGGCCGACGATCGCCACCGTCTCGCCGGGCATGACCTGAAAGCTCAAGCCATGGACGGCAGCGCGGTCGGGCCTTGCCGGGTATGAGAAGGAGACATTGTCGAAGACGATCGCACCCTTGGCGACCGCAGGCAGCGGCTTCGGATCGGCCGGAGCCTGGATCGCCGGCTTCTCTGCCAGGATCTCGGTCAGCCGTTCGGCTGCGCCCGCCGCCTGCGCAAGCTCGCCCCAGACTTCCGATAGGGCGCCCAGCGCGCCGGCGGCAAACACCGAATACAGCAGGAACTGACCGAGCGTGCCCGGCGATATCGAGCCTTCGAGCACGTCGCGCGAACCGAACCACAGCACCGCCACGACGGACGAGAAGATGGTGAAAATGGCAAAGAAGGTGAGGAAGGAGCGCGCGAAGATCGAGGAGCGCGCCGCTTCGAAGGCAGCTTCCACCGCGGCCGAGAAACGCCCGGTGACCAGCTTCTCATTGGTGAAGGCCTGCAAGGTGCGCACCGCGCCTATCTGCTCGCTGGCATAGGCGGTGGCATCGGCAAGCGTATCCTGCGCCTGTCGCGACTTGCGCCGCACCGAGCGGCCAAAGGCGACCAGCGGCAGCACGATGACGGGTATGGCGGCAATGACCAGGCCGGACAGTTTCGGGCTGGTGATGACCATCATCCCCACCGCGCCGAGGCCGAGGATGAGGTTGCGCAGCGCCACCGAGGCCGTCGCCCCGACCGCCGACTTGACCTGCGTCGTGTCGGCGGCGAGCCGCGACACGATTTCGCCCGACTGGGCGGTGTCGAAGAAGGACGGCGACAGCGTCGTGACATGGGCAAAGACATCGCGGCGGATGTCGGCGACGACGCGCTCGCCGAGCGTGATGACGAAATAGTAGCGTCCGGCCGATGCCGCCGCCAGCAGGGCGGCCATCGCCACCAACGCGGCGAAATATTCGGCGATGAAGGTTGGGCTGGACGACGAGAAGCCATGATCGATCATGCGTCGCACCGCCAGCGGCAGCGCCAGTGTCGTCGTCGCGGCGATGACCAGCGAGATGATGGCGCCGATGACCAGCCTGCGATACTGCGTGATGTAAGGAAACAGGCGCCTGAGCGGCTTGAGCGAGCGCCTGCGCTCGTCTGCGCTGCTGATTTGCGCCATCCCGATGTTCCTCTAGCCGCCCTTGGGGTCCGCGCCTCAATATGCGCTTGCCGCGGCCTTGTGATTCAATTCCGGCTGATGTATAGGCTCGCCGACCGTTTTAGAAGCCGTGGCTCCTCAATAGCTGCGGCTTCGAGTTTTAAAAAGGGGCGCATCGACGCAGGCTTATGCCCGTCGCCAGCGCCGGCAAGCCAGGAACCGAGCCCATGAAGACCGACATTCATCCCGATTACCACACCATCAAGGTCGTCATGACCGACGGCACCGAATACATGACCCGTTCGACCTGGGGCAAGGAAGGCGATACGATGAACCTCGATATCGACCCGACTACCCACCCGGCCTGGACCGGCGGCCAGCAGACCCTGCTCGACCGTGGCGGCCGCCTGTCGAAGTTCAAGAAGCGTTTCGAAGGTTTCGGCCTCTAAACCAAACAGCGCTCCGCAATCAGAAACCCGCTCACGAGGCGGGTTTTTTGTTGCGATTTTAAGCCTGTGACACGGTTCCACGGCCCTATTCAGCCAGCAATTCCCTGAGCGCCATGCGCTTGTAGGCGGCGACCAGCCTGTCGCCCTCCTGCCGCTCGACGGAAATCGCCAGCCGCATGGCGGCTTCGCCCATTTGCCAGACGAGGAACGCCGTGGTTTCCAGCGCCGCCGGATCGGCTGCCGGCCGCAGCCGTTTCAGCACCGCGGTGAGGAATTCGGCATTGGCCCGGCTGTCGGCGAGTTCCAGCTGGCGCAGTGCCTTGTCGGCCTGCGTGCCTGACCAGATGTCACGCATCACCGGCTCCGCCAGGAACAATCCGTAGTAGATATCGACCAGTCCCGAAAACGCTTGGCCCAGCCCTTCTGCGTCGCTGACGTCAGCCAGTGCTGCGGCGATGCAGACCTGGCTCTCGGCGGTGTAGCGCTCGGCCAGGGCCCAGATGATCGCCCGCTTGTCCGGAAAGAACTGGTAGAGCGAACCGATCGACACCCCTGCCCGTTCCGCCACCTCACCCATGCGCATGGCATCGCTGCCTTGCTCGGCAATCAGCGCCGAGGCCGCGGCCAGCATGCGTTCGACCCGCTCGCGGCTGCGCTGCCGGCTGGGCGCCCACGATACACAAAAGACCCCGCTCAGGCGGGGTCCTTCTGCGTCTGGTCTTTTGACGTGTGACCCTTGCGGCCGGCATGGCCGAGATCGCGATCCGGGTCGATGACATCACGGACCAGCTGCTTGAGCTTGGCCGCGTCCGGAAAGCCGCCATCGCGCTTGCGGTCCCAGATCAGCGTTTCATTGCAGGAAATAGTGAAGATGCCGCCAGTGCCGGGCACCAGCGTCACCTCGCCGAGATCGGTGCCGAAAGTCGACAGCAGCTCCTGCGCCATCCAGCCTGCACGCAGCAGCCACTGGCACTGCGTGCAATAAGTGATGCGGATGGCGGGAAGCGCTTTTTCGCTCATGTCAGACCAAGCTCCGCTTATGTCTCTAGCTGAGCTCCGCTCATGCCAGGCTGAGCTTCACTCATGCCGCGCTGAGCTTGGCCATGGTCTCGTCGTCGACTTCGAAGTTGGCGTAGACGCTCTGCACGTCATCGTCATCCTCGAGCGTGGCAACCAGCTTCATCAGCGACTGTGCTCGCTCCTCGTCAACCGGAACATTGTTTTGCGGCCGCCAGATCGGTTTCACCGATTCAGCCTCGCCGAGCGCGCCTTCCAGCGCCTTCGACACTTCGCCGAGATTTTCGAAGGCACAGTAGATTGTATGGCCTTCCTCATCCGACTCCACATCATCGGCGCCGGCTTCGATCGCCGCATCCATGATCTTGTCGGCGCTGCCGGCCGATGCCGGATAGTAGATCTCGCCGGCGCGGTCCCACATGAACGACACCGAGCCGGTTTCGCCCATCGCCCCGCCGGCTTTGGTGAAGGCGGCGCGCACGTTCGAGGCCGAACGGTTGCGGTTGTCGGTCAGCGCTTCGACGATGACGGCGACGCCGCCTGGACCATAGCCCTCGTAGCGCACGGCTTCGTAGTTCTCGGCATCGCCCATCGAGGCCTTGTTGATAGCGCGCTGGATGTTGTCCTTCGGCATCGACACCGCCTTGGCGTTCTGCACGGCCAGGCGCAGGCGTGGGTTCATCGATGGATCGGGCGTCCCGCTCTTGGCGGCGACGGTGATTTCGCGCGCCAGCTTGGAAAACATTTTCGACCGCACCGCATCCTGGCGGCCCTTGCGGTGCATGATGTTCTTGAACTGTGAATGGCCAGCCATGGCACCCCTGTCGTCTTCTCGGCTAGAGCATCCCGAAGCGAAGTGATCTCACCTCGTCTTCTGCAATGCCCGAATTCAAAATTTCAGAGCGTCCCAGGTGCAACTCGTGGAAGCACGGCGTTCTCTGTCGGAATGGCCGGCTTATAGATAAATCGGCTCAATTCGTCCAGCCGTCGCGACCTCAGTGCCCACCGCCCGACTTCGCTTTCCTTCGCCGCCGCGCCAGCATGTTGAGCCCTTCGACCAGCGCCGAAAAACCCATCGCCGCGTAAATATAGCCCTTGGGCACATGGTAGCCCATGCCGTCGGCGATCAGCGTCATGCCGATCATCAGCAGGAAGCCCAGCGCCAACATGACGATGCTCGGGTTCTTGGCGATGAAATTGGCAAGCGGCCCGGCCGCCAGCATCATCACGCTCACCGCGACGATCACGGCGATGTACATGATGGCGATCTCGTCGGTCATGCCGACGGCGGTGATGATCGAATCGATCGAGAAGACCAGGTCGAGCAGCAGGATCTGGAAGATCGCGCCGGCAAGGCTGATCTGCAGCGTCTCGCCCAACATCGAGTCCTTGTGATCGTCGGGATCGACCGTGTGATGGATCTCCTTGGTCGCCTTCCAGACCAGGAACAGGCCGCCGGCGATCAGGATCAGGTCGCGCCAGGAAAAGCCATGGCCGAAGGCAGTGAACACCGGCGCCGTCAACTGGACGATGATCGAAATGGTGGCCAGCAGCACCAGCCGCATGATCAGCGCCGCCGAGATGCCGAGGCGGCGGGCGCGGGCCCTTTGCGCTTCCGGCAGCTTGTTGGTCAGGATCGAGATGAAGATCAGGTTGTCGATGCCGAGCACGATCTCCAGCACCACCAGCGTCAGCAACGCGACCCATGCCGTTGGGTCGGACACGAATTGGAAATGCGGCGCCAGGAATTCGATGAGCTGCATGGAGGTCGTCCCCTACGATCTAGAGCAGTGTCGCCGGCAATTAGGTACTGCGCGCGCCTATATCAATGTCACGACCAGAAGGATGGCGCGGTTTCCTCCAGCCGCGGGCCGCGACGAAACGGCGCGATCCGCTCGGCCAGCCCCGTGCGGTCGGAAATGTCGACGCCGACCCCGCACAATGTCGCTGGTCCGTTGGCTGCCTCGAAACGCCCTTTCGGCACTTTCGACAGGAACCGGTTGAGCGGTTCCTCCTTGTCCATGCCGAGCGAGGAATCATAGTCGCCGCACATGCCTGCGTCGGAAATATAACCGGTGCCGCCATTGAGGATCTGGTGATCGCCGGTCGGCTGGTGGGTGTGGGTGCCGACGACGAGACTGGCGCGGCCGTCGACGAAATGCGCAAAGCACATCTTTTCCGAGGTCGCCTCGGCGTGGAAGTCGATAATCACGGCATCCGCCTGCTCGCCTAGCGGGCAGGCGGCAAGCTCGCGTTCGCCGGCCTGGAACGGATCGTCGAGCTCGGGATGCATGAACACCCGGCCCATGATGTTGGCGACCAGCACGCGCACGCCGCTCCTGGCGATGTAGACCCCGGAGCCGCGCCCGGGCGTGCCCTTGGGAAAGTTGGAGGGGCGCAGAAAGCGCTCTTCGCGCGGCGCGAAGGCGAGAGCGTCGCGCTGGTCCCAGACATGGTTTCCGGTGGTGACGACATCAGCACCGGCCGCGATGGTTTCGCGAAAGATCTCTTCGGTGATGCCGAATCCGCCGGCGGCGTTCTCGCCGTTGACGATGACGAAATCGAGTTTGAAGTCGGAGATCAGGCCAGGCAGCTGTTCCCACACCGCCGTGCGTCCCGTCTTTCCAACCATGTCACCGAGGAAGAGAAGTCTCATATGATCCCGCACCGAAGGTCAGCGAAAGCTGCGTGACGCCAGTGAAAGATCATGCGTCCCTTGTACTTATCTACAATTTTGGCGCGAAGCGACGCAACCCGCTCTCGGTCAGTATTTCCGGAATGATGACGTCGTGGTTCTCATCCGGTACCAGCGCCACTTCCTGGCAGTCGAAGGCAATGCCGATCAGCCGCGGCGGCTTTCCCTTGTCGATCAGCCTGGCGATGGCCCGGTCGTAGTAGCCGGCGCCATAGCCGATGCGATGGCCGCGCGCATCGAAAGCGGCAAGCGGCACCAGCATCACTGCGGGATCGAGCACCTCGGCTTCTTCGTGCGGACCGACCGTGCCGAAGCCCATTTCGACCATCGGCGCGCCGCGCACCAGTTCGCGAAAAACGATGGTGGTCTTGTCGAGAATGGCCGGCAGGCAAAGCCGTGCGCCCTTTTCGCGCAAGGCGAACATCAGCGGCCGAACGTCGACTTCGGAACGCATCGGCCAGAAACCGGAAACGATCTGGCCCGGCTCGACGACGAGGTGATCGCGCGCCGTCTCGGCCATTTCAAGTGCGACCTCCACCCGCCAGAATTCATCGAGCGCATCGCGGCGCCCGAGGGCCTCGCGTCGAAGCTGCTTTTTCAGATCTTTCGAGGATGTCATGCGCCGACGATAGAAAAGGTCAGATTTGGATGGAGTTTTAGGAGCGACGTTTTGGAGGAGCGGAGCGAACTTTTCGTTCGTGAGCACCGCACAAAGCGGCGCGACGACGAAATCCGCCAAATATGGCTTTTTCGATAAGTGACGATCCACACAACCGGTGGAGAGAGCGATCCCGGGAACCTACAAAGTAGGTGGGCGCCGTGTGAGAAAACCCACGGGTCTTCCCAGGGACAGCTCCCTAAGGATCGTTAAGGCCCCGGGGAAAATGTTCTCCTGCCGGGAAGCACAGACCGTCCCAGCCAATATAGGCTCCCGGTCGACCAAGCGCCAGTGAGACGGGCATTCTTTCCGTATCGGGTTCAGGCCCTCGCCGCCGCCAACACCTCACCCTTGCACAGGCTGAGCCGCGTCCTTACGGTCGCGATGACCAACCAAGGAGCAAAAATGCGTTTCGAAGGCACGGCGGCCTATGTCGCCGACAAGGATCTGATGGTGGCCGTCAACGCCGCGATCGCACTGGAGCGGCCCTTGCTGGTCAAGGGCGAGCCCGGCACCGGCAAGACGGAACTCGCGCGCCAGGTGGCGGCCGCCCTTGGCCTCGACCTCATCGAATGGCACGTCAAGTCGACCACCAGGGCGCAGCAGGGCCTTTACGAATATGACGCCGTCTCGCGCCTGCGCGACAGCCAGCTTGGCGATATCAGGTTCAACGACATCAAGAACTACATCAAGCGCGGCAAATTGTGGGAGGCGTTCGCGGCGGGCAGGAAGGTCGTGCTTCTGATCGACGAGATCGACAAGGCCGACATCGAATTCCCCAACGACCTCCTGCAGGAACTCGATCGGATGGAGTTCTTCGTCTACGAGACCGGCGAGACGATCCGTGCTGCCGTCAGGCCGATCGTCATCATCACCTCCAACAACGAGAAGGAGCTGCCAGACGCGTTCCTGCGACGCTGCTTCTTCCACTACATCCGCTTTCCCGACGTCGAGACGCTGCACAGAATTGTCGATGTCCACTATCCCGGCATCAAGCAGAACCTGGTGCGCGCGGCGCTCACCCAGTTCTACGAGATCCGCGATGTGCCGGGGCTGAAGAAGAAGCCGTCGACCTCCGAGGCGCTCGACTGGATAAGGCTGCTGGTCGCCGACGACATCGCGCCGGAGGATTTGCGTGCCGATCCGAAGAACGCGCTGCCCAAGCTGCATGGGGCGCTGTTGAAGAACGAACAGGACGTGCACCTGTTCGAGCGGCTGGCCTTCATGGCGCGAAGGCAGGGCTAGGGCTCTAGCGCTGCGGCAAGCGACGTCACCGGGCGAGGCCCTTACGGGCAGGCCTCGCTCGCGGTCTGAGCCGAAGAATGCCCGCTTGCCGCTTGCGGCGCGACAGCCTTCGCACCGAAGATGATGAAGCTGATGGCGGCAAGGACAAGAACGCCGATCCCGCTATAGAGCATGACCCAGCCAAAACCGTTGACCAGGGCGTCGTGCACGATGGTGCCGGACGGGTCGAGTGTCGCCAGCCTGGGCGCGTATTGCGTCAGGCCATCGAGATTTCCGGTGGCGATCTTTTCCGCCAGCGCGCGCAGTTCATTGGCGTCGAAAGCCGCGCCAAATGCATTTCTGAGATAAGAGGCAATCCCCAGCGTCAGCAGCAGGCCCAGCACCGCAATGTTGATGGCGAGCGTGATCAGGCGCGCGCTGATGTCGATGCCCGAAGCCATGCCGGCGCGATCCGGTGACACCGAGCCGGTGGTGGTGTTGGTGGTCGGTGAATTGGTCAGGCCGATGCCGATGCCGGCAATCAGCGTGCCCGGCAGCATGGTCAGCCAATTGGCTCCCTCCAGCCCGGACCCTATCCGCATGGCGATAAAGCCGATCCCCAATGTCAACAGCCCGAGCGGAATGGCGATCCGCGCCTGATAGCGCGCCCGCAGGCCCTCGGCAGTGGACGACATAAGCATCAGGGGAAGCGTGTAGACGAGCAGCAACAGGCCGGTCGTGGTGCTGTCGTAGCCCAGAACTCCGGAGAAATAGATCGGCAGATAGATGATGAACGGCCAATAGCTGAAATTCATGCCGATGCCGCCCATGATCGCTCCCGAAAACTGGCGGATGCGGAAGACGGAGAAATCGAACATCGGATAGGGACTGATCTTCTCGGCAACAAGGAACGCGATGAAGGACAGTGCGGCCGCAATGGTCACTCCGATGCGGGCGCCCGACCCGAGATCGGCGCCTTGCGTGATCAGATAGGAGAAGCCGAACACCGCAAGCGAAAGCGTCAAGATGCCCGCCCGATCAAGCTTCTGGGCATTTCGATCGCGTGATTCCGTGACACCGGCGCCGATGAAGACCAGCGCAAGGATCGCCAAGGGCACATGGATGAGGAACACCCATTGCCAGCTCGAGAAGGCGACGATCAACCCACCAATGGCGGGGCCAAAACCGAGCCCGATGCCGGAGACGACGCTCCAGGCAACGAAGGCCTTGCCGCGTTCACCGCCATCTTGAAACTGGTGGGACAGCACGGCCACGCTGCAGGTGAACATCGCCCCTCCCGCCAGCCCTTGCAAAAAGCGTGCGACGATCAGAAGCGGAGCACTGGGAGCCAGGCCGCACAGCAGGGAGGCGGCGCCGAAAGCGATGGTGGTGATCACCATCACGCGTTTGCGGCCGAAACGGTCGGCCAACGTCCCCGTCGCCATCAGCACTGTGGTGCAGGCAATGGTGTAGGCGTTCATGATCCACTGCAAATCCCTGAAGTCGGCGGCGAGCACGCTTTCCAGCTTCGGCAGGATCACCGGGACACTTGAGATTTCGAGGCCAAACAGCAGCGAGGCAAGGCAAGCCCCCGCAAGCGCAACGGTGTTTCGGTCAAACCTCATATCGATCACTTTCTGTCGGAGCTGTAGGCAATACTTTTCAAACTGCTGGAGATGACATAGACGAGGCTTGACCATGAAAAAAGGCTATGCTTGTCTATTTCAGAAATGACAAAATGGAATGGCTGGAATGACCACCCTTGATGTCGATGCCGTTCGCACCTTCGTGATGGTGGCCGATCTCAAGAGCTTTACCCGTGCCGCCGCAGCGCTCGGCAGCACCCAGGCGACGATCAGCGTCAAGCTGCGCCGTCTTGAGGAAAAGCTGGGAGCGCGGCTGATCGAACGCACACCGCGCCGCGTCAGCCTGTCGGCAAAGGGGGCTGTTTTCCTCCCGTCAGCGCGCGACTTTCTTGCCGCCCATGAACGCGCAATGGCCGAGTTTTCCGCGGCACCGTGCCGGCTTGCGCTCGGCTTCGTCGATCATGCCGCGGGGCCTGAGCTTTCCGTGCTGATCGCCCAGTTGCATGCGCACGATCCGTCGCTCACGCTCAGTCTGAGGATCGACACCAGCACCGTGCTGAAGGAAGCTTTCGATCACGGCGAGCTCGATGCGGTCATCGTGCACCGCGAAGGCGACAGCCGCCCGGGCCGGACCTTGTCGCGCAACCACTATGGCTGGTTCGCGGCGCCTTCCTTCGAATGGCAGCGCGAAACCCCGCTACGTCTTGCTCTTCTAAGCACCATATGCAGCTGCCCGGACCGTGTGCGGGCAATCGAGGCGCTGGACAAAGCAGGCATCGCCTGGGAGGAGGCCTTCGTCGGCGGCGGCGGCGCAGCCGTCAACATTGCAGTATCGGCGGGCTTTGCCGTCTCGGCGCTGGCCCACCGCGTCGCTCCGCCCGGTCTGATCGAGGTCGGCCGCAAGCTCGGCCTGCCAGCAATTTCTCCTTCCGAAGTGGTCCTGCATTCGCACACACTGGCGCCGCGAGCGCGTGAGGCGCTGCATATGCTGGCGACCGCATTTCGCGAGTACAATTCGCCGATCGTTTAGGCGAAGCTGGATGCGATCTGATTCCATCGCAACGGATCAGGCTTTTGGAGGAACCGGAATGACCGAAATCACCGTGCGCCCGCTGGCGCAGAGCGACCACGCAGACTGGCAGCGGCTGTGGACCGCCTACCTCGCCTTCTACGAGACGGTGCTGCCGCAAGAGGTCTACGCCATCACCTGGAAACGACTGTTCACGGAAGGCGAGTTCGAGCCGAAAGGTTTCATCGCCACGCTCGACGGCAAGGCGGTTGGTCTTACCCACTATCTCTACCACCGCTCCGGCTGGTCGGAGAAAAACAACTGCTATCTGCAGGACCTGTTCGCCGACCTCGACGTGCGCGGCAAAGGTATCGGCGCGGCGCTCATCGAAGCGGTGAAGCAGGAAGCCGGCAAGATCGGCGTCAAGAACGTCTACTGGATGACCCACGAAACCAACACCACCGCGCGCAAGCTCTACGATCATGTCGCGCGGCGGACGGGCTTCATTGAGTATGACCTGCTGTAATGAAATCGCCGGCAGAGCGCACAAGGCTGATCTGGAACGCTGACCGGTTTGAAGCGCTGGAACGCATCCGCGCTGTCTTGCAGGAAAGCGAGTTCCAGCCGCTCTATGCCAGCTACATCGCGTATCTTGAGTTGCGGGAGCGCGGGCTGAGAAAACAATCCTTTGCGCAACTTGATGCTTTCATCGAACAGATCGTTTCGGATCCGTTTGAGGTTCGTCTGTCGGTCGTCCGGCATCTCATCGGCGCAATCGAACGCTACTGGAATCGTTGGCCTGCACCAGACAACTGGCAATTGCCTGAACAAGCATTTCAGCGCCTGATCGGGCCACTCTGGCAGGAGTGGCGGCAGCGGGAACCCGCCAACCCTGAAGCTTGGGTGTATGGTTTTGGCAATCTATCCCATGACGTCGATGGCAGTGAGGTCGCATTCCTGCTGGACCCAACCCATCCACGCTATCAATATGCTCATCTGGATGGTCTGTGTCATCAGCTGAACTACGAACTCCACGAACTCGGGCACATTGGAAGGATTCTGTGTGTCCCGGAACATTTTAGCGAACTGACCAGCTCCGTGTCCGCTGTAGCGGAGGCAATTGGTGACAACATGACTGACGAGGTCACGCAAACGCCTGCGAAATTGAACGAACTGGCGGTTGCCTATCGCAACCACCAGGAGGATAGCGGCACCTTCCTGCGAGAACTCCTGCGGCTCGGCCGCCAGGATCTCGTCGACTTCCCGATATTGCCCGCCAGACGATGGTTTCGCGCCTTGCCGACTTCCCTCTTCGATGGATAGACCATGTTCATCCCCTTCTTCCTCGAACTGAAGGCAGCACGTGTTCCCGTCTCGCTGCGGGAATATCTGTCGCTGCTGGAAGGGCTGGAAGCCGGGCTGGTCGATTATGACGTCGAAGGTTTTTATTACCTCGCCCGTGCGGCGCTGGTGAAGGACGAGCGCCATATCGACCGCTTCGACCAGGTGTTTGCGCATGTCTTCAAGGGCATCGAAGCGCTGGGCGGGCCGGATGCCGTCGATGTCGCCAACATCCCCGAGGAATGGTTGCGCCGCCTCGCCGAAAAGCACCTGACCGACGAGGAGAAAAAGCTGGTCGAGGCGCTCGGCGGTTTCGAGAAACTGATGGAGACCCTGAAGCAGCGACTCGAGGAGCAAAAAGGCCGTCACCAGGGCGGCTCGAAATGGATCGGTACCGGCGGCACCTCGCCCTTCGGCGCCTATGGCTACAATCCCGAAGGGGTGCGCATCGGCCAGCATGAAAGCCGCAACCGCCGCGCGGTCAAAGTCTGGGACAAGCGGGAATTCAAAAATTTCGACGATGCGGTCGAGCTCGGCACCCGCAACATCAAGATCGCACTGAAGCGCCTGCGCCGCTGGGTGCGCGAGGGCGCCGAGGAGGAGTTCGACCTGCCCGGCACCATCCACGCCACCGCCGAGCACGGCTATCTCGACGTGCAGACGCGGCCGGAACGGCGCAACGCCGTGAAGCTCCTGATGTTCTTCGATGTCGGCGGCTCGATGGATGACCACGTCAAGAGCGTCGAGGAGCTGTTTTCGGCCGCCCGCGCCGAGTTCCGCCAGCTCGAATATTTCTATTTCCACAATTGCCTCTATGAGGGCGTGTGGAAGGACAATCGCCGCAGGCATGCCGAGGTGATTCCGACCTTCGACCTGCTCCGCAAATACGGGCCGGACTACAAGGTGATCGTCGTCGGCGACGCCTCGATGAGCCCCTACGAGATCGCCCATCCCGGCGGTTCGGTCGAGCACTGGAATCCGGAGGCCGGAGCCGTCTGGCTCGGTCGCCTGCTGCGGCAATGGCCGAACGCGGTATGGCTGAACCCAGAAAACCCTAAGAATTGGGGCTTTACCCATTCGATCGTGATGATCCGCGACATCTTTGGCGGCCGCATGTTCCCGCTGACCTTGACTGGGCTGGAAGGCGCGACGAAGCAGCTTTCAAGGAAGCATTGAATGGATCGTCAGGAAATGACCTGCTTTCTCTGCCTGCAATGCGGCGTCCAATTCGCGGCGACCGAGACGCCGCCGGAGCACTGCCCGATCTGCGAGGACGAGCGGCAATATGTGCGCTGGGATGGGCAGGCTTGGATCACGCCGCAGGAACTTGCTGAAGGGCATCGGCTTGTGATGAAGGACGATGCCGGCGTGCTCGCCTTCGGCATCGAGCCGCGCTTCGCCATCGGCCAGCGGGCGCTGCTGGCGCAGACGCCGCACGGTAATGTGCTGTGGGACTGCATCTCGATGGTGACCGACGAAGCGGTGGTCGAGATCAACCGCCGCGGCGGCCTGACAGCGATCGCCATCTCGCACTGTCATTATTATTCGGTGCTGGCCTGTTGGAGCGAGGCGTTTGGCGGTGTGCCTATCTATCTCCACGCCGACGACCGCCGCTGGATCATGCGGCCTCACAAGGCGATCGTCAGTTGGGAGGGGGGGACGCTGGCCAGAAACTCTTCGCTAAAGCTCATCCGCTGCGGCGGCCACTTCGCCGGCGGCCAGGTGCTGCATTGGAAACGCGATGGCGGCAACGCCTTGCTATCCGGCGACATATTGCAGGTGACGCCGACCCGCCGCCATGTCAGCTTCATGTACAGCTACCCGAACCAGATTCCGCTCAACGCGACAGCGGTGCGCCGCATCGCGGCGGCACTGGAGTCGTTCCAGTTCGACCATATCTACGGCGCATGGTGGGGCCAGAATGTCATTGGGGATGCAAAAGCGGCATTAGGCACATCGGTCGCCCGTTATCTCGCAGCTATCGGATAAGGTCACGATCGAAAATGCGGGCAAATGCCGTAACAAATGCCTATCTTGGTGCGAATATGAGGTTGCAATCAACAACGAGCCGGCAAGGCTGAGGAGATCAGATGGACACCCACACCTACCCCGTAACCCGTACCGACGCCGAATGGCGCGCCCGGCTGACGCCGGAGCAATATGCCGTCATGCGCGGCCACGGCACCGAGCGGCCGGGAAGCTGCGCCTTGCTCTACGAGAAGCGCGCCGGCACTTTTTCCTGCGTCGGCTGCGACCAGCCCTTGTTTGAATCCAAGCTGAAGTTCGAGAGCGGCACCGGCTGGCCGAGCTTCAACGACCCGGTGCCGGGCTCGGTCGAAAACACCGTCGATCGCAGCTACGGCATGGTCCGTACCGAATGCCACTGCGCCCGCTGCGGCAGCCATCTCGGCCATGTCTTCGAGGACGGCCCGCCGCCGACCGGCCTACGCTATTGCATCAACGGCGTGGCGCTGAAATTCGAGCCGGCGGCTTGAGCCATCCGGGTTCGGCAATACGAGAGGGCGGCTTCGGCCGCCCTTTTTTGTTGGAATATCCGTCGCGCCTCGGGCAGACGATCAGACCAGGATCATCGCCACCAGCCACAGCGTGGCGCCCAGCGTCATTATCCAGGCCTTGGCACCGGTAATCTTTTCGGTAGTTCGCCACACGGCCATGGTCAGGAACAGGCTGTAGGGCACCGACGCGAAATGCACCGCCAGCACAAGGCCGAGCGGCAACTTCAACCCGAGCAGGCCGAGCGCCAGCGCTGATGCGGCGAGGCTGATCGCCGTGCCTACAAGGACAAGATCGCGCCAGAACAGCCGGTCGAGCGGCACCAGCCCTTGCCAGCGTGAGCGAAAGAAGGATCCGACGCCTTTTGGCAACACCTGATATCTACCCCTGTCCCAGGACTTCTGTCACCGCGTGCTCGATACGCGAGCATTCGGTCACCAGCCAGTCGGCCATGGCGGGCCAATTGTCCTCGGCATAACAATTCACCCGCCACATCGAATTGATGCCGAGGCCCTCGCAACTCTGTTCCGGCTTGAGCTTCAGCCTGGCTTCGATCGCCGGCTGGAACGGCTTCAACCGCGACCAGGCTTGCGTGGCGCCGAACTTCTCGTTGCGGCCGAAGAAGACGCCGACATGGTTCTGCGCCGGCGCGACATACATGGAAAGGACCAAGGCGAAGTCGGGCAGCCCGCGCTGCCAGAACCAGGGGCCGCGCCTCGCCATCAGAGCCCTTTCTTCCGGATGCCGCTCGGCGAACAGCGTCCAGAAGCCGCGCTGGCGGAATTCAGAGGCGCGGCGGGCGCCGAAATCGAATTCGCTCATGGCTCAAACCGTATCTCCGGCACCCGCTTCGGTGCCGGGGCCGGCTAGTCTTACACCATGCCGAGTGCGGCCTTGTACAGATTGAGGATGGTTTCCTCTTCCTGGCGCTCGGCCTGGTCCTTCTTGCGCAGCATCAGCAATCGATAAAATGATATTACAACCCCCCGCCCCCGGAGGACCTCATCGGAGCAGCCATCATTCGCCATAAATCGTAGCAAGCCGCGCAGGGCATCGCTCGGCTATTTGCGCAGCCAATTGCACATTCAGTGCGAGACGAACACCGGCAGCGAGAATTGCTCGAGCAGGGATTTGGTCATTCCGCCGAACAAGGCCTCACGGATTCGCGAATGGCTATATGCGCCGGCCACGATCAGGTCGGCGTCCTCCGCAGCGCGCGAAGCGAACAGCGCCTCGATTGCCGACAGGTCGCCGCTGTCCGTCCACCGGTCGGTCTCGGCTTTGACGCCATGGGCAAGCAGATGATCGCGCAGCAATTCGATATCCGTATCCTTTATATCGGCCGGCGGAGCGAACGCGAACACCGTCACTTTCCGCGCTCGGGTCAAAAGGGGCATCGCATCATGCACCGCACGGGAGGCTTGCCCGCTCGGTGACCAGGCAATCACGACTTCTTCCCCGACGGGTCTCGGCCGCCAGTCGCGTGGCAGCAGGATCATCGGCACACCTGCCGACGTCAACAAATCCCCGGGCACCTCAGGCAGGATCATGTCGGCGACCTCACGGTGGGGCTGGGTGGCAATCACCAGGTCTGCATAGGGTGTATAGTAGTTCTTCCATTCCTGGGAGGTACGATCCGCGACCTTGAAGCGAACGTCGACACCAAATCGGTTCGCACTGGCGTGAAATGTCTCTTCAAGCGATTTCGCGCGTTCAGACCACTCGCCGGCGAAAGCTGCAGCGGAGTCGACGTCGACGCCAGTCAATCTTGCGCCGTGTGCTTTTGCCAGCGAGAGAGCAAAATCCACCCGCGCCGCGTTTCCGACGGAACCGTCGAGGAACACCAGGATATCTTTGTAGCCCATGTGACGCCTTCTCCCGTTTGCCGGCTGTTTCCGAGCAAGTCCCATCCAAGCGCGATGGGCGCAGCCGCGCTTTGAGGCGGATCAAACCGGCCGCACGTTTCGTGTTACTCTCGCCGCGGCAAAAACGTCACCCAGACGCCGACAGTCGCAGGCAGAATTGATCTGGCACAAGGTGACCGGCGTGGCGCCCCCATAATGAATTCTGAGATTTCAGTCTTCGAGGCCGCCATGCTGCAGACCAACACCGATTTGCGTCCCGAGATGTCACACAAGCCGAACATATCGGCGGCCAGACATTTCGTCTGGCTTCACAAATGGCTGCTTGGCGGGCTGGTCCTGCTGGCGGTCGCCCTTGCTCTGGCGCTGGCCCGCTGGCTGGTCGGTCCTGAAGTCGTCGTCTATCCTGTGATCCGTGGCGACCTCCTAAGAACCGTCGTGGCAAGTGGCCACGTCGAGACACCCTACCGCGTCAATATTGGAAGCCAGGTTACCGGTACGGTTGAAGATGTGCTCGTCGAAGAAGGGCAAGCGGTCAATCAAGGTCAGCCGCTCATTGTGCTCGAGTCGAGCGAATTGAAGTCCGCGGTCGTTGAAGCGCAGGGCGCAGCTGAACAGGCGGAGGCCCGGATGCGGCAGATGCGCGAGTTCACGTTGCCGGCAGCGCAGGAAGCGCTGAAGCAGGCGCAGGCGACGCTGGTCAATGCCCAAGCCGCCTATCAAAGAGCTGAGCAACTTTCCAAGACAGGTTTCGGCACACGCGAGTCGCTGGACGCGGCAACCAGGGATCTCGACGTCGCGCGCACCCAGGTCCGCACGGCCGAGCTCGGAGTCTATACCGCGCAGCCCGGTGGCAGCGACTACGTGATGGCACAGACCCAGCTTAATCAAGCGCGGGCCAATATCGTCACGGCGCAAGCGCGCCTTGGCTATGCCACCATCACCGCGCCGCGAGGCGGAACCCTCATCACACGCAATGTCGAACGGGGCGCCGTGGTTCAGCCCGCAAATGTGCTCCTCGTGCTCGCGCCCGCCGGTGATATCCAGCTGGTGCTTCAGATCGATGAGAAGAACCTGGGGTTGCTTCGGGTGGGTCAGGACGCATTGGTTTCAGCGGACGCCTATCCCGACCAGCGCTTCAATGCCCAGGTGTCCTACATCAACCCATCGGTCGACATCACACGTGCATCGGTGGAGGTGAAACTCACCGCCGCGTCCCCGCCAACCTATCTGCGCCAGGACATGACCGTCTCGGTGGATGTCGAGATCGACGAGCGCGCATCGACCCTGATCGTTCCGGCGCGAGTGGTGCATGATCCCACATCCGCTTCACCTTGGGTTCTTGTCGTCCGCGACGGCCGGCCGCGCGAACAGGCGGTTCGAACCGGCCTGCGCACGAGTGACCGGATAGAGGTCCTAGACGGACTTTCGCAGGGAGAACTCGTTGTTCCCGTCGCCGCCGGCGTCAGGGCTGGCCAGCGCATCAGGCCGGTGGCATCATGAAGCCATGGCTGACATTTGCGTGGATCGCGGCACTCCGGTTCCTCGCTGAAGGACGAATGCAATCGGGATTCATCCTCAGCGGCATCGCCATCGGCGTCGGTGTGATCGTGTTCATGTCGGCCATGCTGACGAGCGTCCAGACCAATTTCACCAACCGTGTGCTCACCTCGCAGCCACAGATCCAGCTTCTGGCACCACAGGAGGTCGCCCGGCCGCTGAGATTGCATGATGATGGAGTAATCGAGGCCGCAATCGTTCAGCAACCGACGCAACGCATCCTCTCCATCGATCAGTGGCAAACGATCCTGGCCACGATGAGGGCGCGACCGGATGTGGTGATCGCATCGCCTACCGTGTCGGGTTCCGCGCTTGCGGTGCGCGGCGACGCCAGCCGCAGTGTCGGCATCTTTGGAATGGAGCCGGACAGCTATTTCCGCATAGTGCGTGTGCCGGACTATATCGTCGCCGGCAATTCAGACCTTGGCTCCGACGACATTCTCGTCGGCCTCGAACTCGCCAAGGATATCGGCGCCACGATCGGTGACAAGGTCAACGTAGCCACCGCCGCGGGCGGCAGCCGAACCCTGACAATCAGAGGGATATTCGATCTCGGCAACAAGGGCGCGAACGAGCGCAACGCGTATGTGGCACTTCGGACAGCTCAAAGCCTGCTCGGCCTGCTTGGCGGCGTGACGACAATCGATCTCACCGTCACCGACGTCTATGCGGCGGAGACCATCGCACAGGACATTCAGGCGACGCTGCCGGTAGAGGCCGACAGCTGGATCAAGACCAACGCCCAATTCTTCACCGCGATCCGCGCCCAGAACCTCTCCAGTGCGCTGATCCGCATCTTTGTCGGGCTCTCGGTGGCATTCGGCATTGCGGCCGTGCTGGTGGTGTCCGTGCTTCAGCGGTCCAAGGACATCGGCATTCTTCGCGCCATGGGATGCGGACGCGGACAGATACTGAGGGTCTTCCTGATCCAGGGCGGCGTCCTCGGATTCGTCGGCTCGCTTGCCGGATCAGCCATTGGTGCAGCCGCTCTCATGGTGTGGCATCGCTATGCACGCCAGGCCGACGGCTCCGAACTGTTCCCGCTTTATATCGAGCCAAGCCTGTTCGTATCTTCGGCGGCACTTGCGACGATTACGGGGGTGATCGCCGGCATCGTGCCGGCGCTGCGCGCCGCGAGCCTTGATCCGGTGGATGCCATCCATGGCTGATCTGCTTGCTCTCGAGGGCATTCGCAAATCGTACAATGTAGGCACCCCGGTCGAGACCGAAGTGCTACACGGCATAGACGTCACCATACGACCGGGCGAGTTCGTGGCGCTGATGGGGCCTTCCGGATCGGGCAAGAGCACGCTGCTCAACATCATTGGGCTGCTCGATCGCCCGACCTCCGGCCGGCTGTCGATCCACGGCGAGGACACGACACAGCTGTCGGAAGCGTCCTTGACCAGCCTGCGTGGCCATACGATCGGCTTCGTGTTCCAGTACCATTATCTGATCTCCGCCTTCACCGCACGGGAGAACGTGATGATGCCGATGCTGGTGGACCATGGCCGGCCAGACGCCGCGATGGAACAGCGCGCCGACGAACTGCTGGATTGGGTCGACCTCGGTAAGTGGCGCAACAATCGAGCATTGAACATGTCGGGCGGTCAGCAGCAACGCGTAGCCATCGCACGTGCGTTGGCGATGGATCCTGCGCTGCTGCTCGCCGATGAACCGACCGGCAATCTCGACACCGTCTCGGCCGATGCCGTCTTCGATCTGATGCGGCGCTTCAACACGGAGCGTGGGACGACCTTCCTTATCGTCACCCACAATCACGATCTCGCTGGCCGTTGCGACCGCATCATCCAGGTCGTCGACGGCAGGATTACGCAAGACCAGGATCGTCGGGTGAAGGCCAAATGAGACCAAGGCACAGAGCACGCGATACGTACGGTGAGATGACAATTGGCTGTCGTGGGATTTTGCATGCCTCGTAACCACCCGCCCGCCACAAATGGTCTTATGGCCTGATGGTTATTTCGGCCGCGCCCTTGCCATACAGTCTGACCAGTTCGAAGAGGCGACGCGCATTAGCGGGGTGAAGCCGCACGCAACCGTGAGATACGGGACGCCCAAGTTTGCCGATCTCGTTCGTGCCGTGGATGGCATATCCGCCGCGAAAGAAAATCGAATATGGCATCGGCGATAAATCATACCGCGTTGAAAACCACATCCGCTCAAGCCTTACCGGGTGAAAGAGCCCGATTGGCGTCCGGTAGCCTCGCCGCGCCGTGGAGACAAGCCAGCTGTAGCGATTTTCGCCGCCCACTTCGACCATCATTCTTTGCTCTGAAAGGTCGATCAGAACTTCGACTTTTGCGGCAAATGCATCCGTAGCGGGGAAAAATGCAAACAACAGGGCCGCGAGGGCAAACCTAATGCGCAATGTCTTTCCTCTGCAGAAGACGACACAATCATGGAACTCTCTTCTTATTGATTTTCCTGCGCGAACGATTTGATCTACATCACGGCCATGTTCAGAGGCCCGTTTGCACTGAACTTGGGAACGCTATGCCAGCTTCGTTTCGATTGACGTCGGCTAGTACCGTGGCACTGCGAACGCCTCCCTGTCAGTTGCCGAGGTGGGCTGGGGATGCCTGGCTGAGCAACACCCCGTAAGAATGTGGCGTGTCGGCTAGGATGCAACCTCGCCTTTGACTCTTATGGGGATGTCGGCGTGTTGAGTACCCATTGGCCAACAAACCCTGCGGAGTAGCCCCTCTTCGTCGTCGATGATCCAAGCTCGTCCATATGATGCCGATCAATGCGGCGATGGATCAGCAGCGCTAGGTGGATCGGTGACAAATCTCCCGGGGACTGCGGCTTCGATGAATATATTGATGCTCACGAATACCTTCACCCCTTATATTGGCGGCGTAGCCAATAGTGTCACTTGGCTTGCCGAAAATCTGCGGGCGGCCGGCCATCGGGTTCTGATCATCGCGCCCGAGTTTGACGGCGCACCAGAAGATGAAATCGACGTACTGCGAATTCCGGCTCTTCAGCGCTTCGGAGGCAGCGATTTCTCGGTGCCGATCCCGCTCAGTCGCTCGCTCGACGAGGCCTTGGGCGTCTTCCAACCCGACATCGTGCATTCCCATCACCCATTCCTTCTGGGCGACACGGCTCTTCGCGTATCGGCCACGCGCGACCTGCCGATCGTATACACGTACCATACCCGGTACGAACTCTATGGGCATTACGTTGCGCAGGATTCGCCAGCTCTCAAACGGCTCGTTCTTAGCCTGGCTCTCGGCTATTGCGATCTTTGTGACGCCGTCATCGCGCCAAGCCAAAGCATGGCGCAGTTTCTCACAGAACATGGCGTCAAGACACCTGTAACCGTGGTGCCCACAGGAATTGATGCTACCCGGTTCGACCATGGCGACGGCAAGCGCCTGCGGTCTGCCAGCGGGATTCCGAGCGATGCCTTTGTTGTTGGTCACGTCGGGCGCCTGGCGCCTGAGAAAAATCTCGAATACCTGACTGAAGCCGTGAAACAATTCCTGACCTCTCACGCAGGTGCTCATTTCCTTGTTGTGGGCTGCGGAGAGACAATGGCGCACATCCAGGACACTTTGACCGGAGCAGGCTTAGGCAGCCGGGTCCATCTGGTGGGCGCGCTTACGGGGACAGAACTTGCCGACGCATATGCGGCAATGGATGTCTTTGCATTCTCCTCGCATTCCGAAACGCAAGGCCTCGTCCTCGTCGAGGCGATGGCGGCTGGTATCCCCGTTGTAGCGCTGGACGCCCCTGGTGCTCGTGAGGTTGTGACCGACAGCCGCAACGGACGGCTCCTTCCAGCCAACTCGCCCGCCGATCATTTTGCGCATGCGCTCCATTGGGTGGTCGGTCGCAGTGTCGCCGAACGAAAGACGCTACGAGAAGCGGCAATCCAGACGTCGAAGCGCTTTTCCAACGATGCAACCACAAAAATGGCGTTGACACTTTATGCATCCGTGCTGAAGGCGCACAGGGCAGCGAGAGCGAGCAAAGACAACAACTGGCAGGCCGCAAAGCGCGGCCTTGGCGAGGAATACAAAATTCTTCGAAACCTCGCGCACGCGATCGGTGAGGCTGTCCTGACATCGGCGTCGTAATGGCGGACGCTGCATTCATAAGCAAATGAGCACTCCGTTGCATCGTGAAAAGCCTGATCAGGAACGGCGGTCCCGCAGGATAATGCGCGCTTGTCGCGATGCGGCCACAAGCATCGGTGCAGAGGTGATCCTGAGAGTGTGGTCTGCCTTATGGCGAAAGAATACCGAGCAGATTCTACTCCTCGACCGGCTGTTGGCAGAAGGGGCCCCAGTGCTGGCTCTGTTTTGGCATGGCAAATACTTCCCCCTGTTTGCTCTGGCTGAGGGGCGCCACGCGACAGTTTTCGTTGGTCAGTCATTTCGGGGAGAAGTCATCGCTCCGCACATTCTCATAGGGGTGACGCTTGCAAATTTATGGCTGAACACCTCTCGGCAACAAAATTCGGGGTGATTGCAGTGGACGGACCACTGGGCCCTTATCACGAGGTGAAGCCAGGCACGGTCCGATTGGCGTCGCAACTTCAGTTCTTGATCGTTCCGGTCTAAGTTGCGAGTGATCCCAAATGCGTCATGGCGAGCCGATGGGACCAGCGAGAATTGCCTCACCCGCTTGCGACCGTAGGGCATGTCCGTCGGTGAGCCAATGTGGATACCAAAGGGGCTCGATCGGAAAGGACTGTTGGAATGGTCCGTTTTGATACGAACCAGACTGGAAGCCGTTGATGCGGACGCCGAAGCGCGAACTCTCCGCCGTCGGCCTTCGGGGGCGAAGAGTGGCACAGGCTGATAGACGTACGTTGCGCTTATTGGCGCGAAAGTACCGCTCGTCACCTGCATCAAACCGTGGTCAAGGAACCATGATGACGACGCATGGAGCGAGGGTCGCTACCTTCTGCGACACGCTTCCGAGGAGCAATCCCGCAAGGCGTCCCTGGCCTCGTCGACCTATCACGATTGCATCGGCCTGCTCTCGTCGAGCCGTTTCGATGATCACCTCCGCAGGATCACCCCACCCAATTTGCACACGGACATCCGGGACACCGGCCCCCTCTGCTCGCTCCTTGGCCTGACGCAACGCCTGGTTCGAGAGTTCTTCAAGCGCATCGGCGGCATTTCCCTCGGCGCGTGCAAGCTGCCTCACCTCGTCGCCGGAAACATTTCCGCCAACGGTCAGGATGGACAAGCGACTTCCCGTAACCCGAGCCAGCTCTGCCGCCACCTCAGTCGCGCGACGGGCTCCCGTCGAACCATCCGTGGCAAGCAATATGCGCCGCATCGCGCTCCTCCATTCAAAAACAGACCTCGGCACTAAATCGCTAATTCAGGCAGCATGCCTCTCGATTGCATCGAGCAGTTTGCACGTGCTGTCTTGATTTTGGGTCAATCAGTCAGCGCCTAAGTCATTTGGCTGTGTACCCACCGTCCACGAGATGGTAGCTGCCGGTGATGAAGCTGGCATTGGTGGACAACAGGAAGCACGTCAGTGCCGAGACTTCCTCAGGTGTCCCCAGGCGGCCTACTGGATGCAAGGCCGCCAGCTGCCCGATCGTTTCGGCATCCAGGTTCTTCGTCAGCAATGGTGTATCGATGAAGGCGGGCCCAACGGCGTTGATACGAATGTTGTGGCCGGCATATTCCATGGCGGCTGTCTTCGTCAGCCCGATGAGCGCATGCTTGGTCGAGACATAGGCACAGGCATTCTCCCAACCAACGGAGCCGAGAATGGACGACATGTTGACGATCGCGCCTCCGCCGGATTTCAGCATCGCGGCTATTTCATATTTCAGACCGTAGAAGACGCCATTGAGATTGACGTCGATGATTTTCTGCCAGTCCTCAAGGGGATAATTGGCCGTCGTCTCGCTTGGCCCGCCGATGCCGGCATTGTTCACGGCGAACTGGAGCCCGCCAAAAATCTCGACTGCGAACACCACCATCTGCTCGACCGAGCGCGGATCTGCGACATCGACCCGACAGGCACGCGCATTGCCAAGCGTCGAAGCGATTTTGGTCACCGTTGTTTCTGCAGCCACCATATCTATGTCGGCGGCAACGACATGCGCACCGCGTGCCGCCAGTTCAATGGCGATTGCCGCGCCGATGCCTGATCCAGCCCCGGTCACGATCGCGGTCTTCCCTTCGAAATCTCTCATCACGTCACTCCATTGCGTGCCACTCTAGCGGCATGCGCAAAATGACGACTTGATCGTCGTCAAAACTGCGGCCGCAGGGAACGCCAATGGCCCCAAAGCGATCCCAGGAGATTTTCCACTTGCGAAAGTAGCGGTAAGCCGCTTGGCAAGCGTCTAAACAGAATCTCGCAATGCCGGTGATACATTCAGCACGCATGCTTTCGTGCGTCGAACAGCGCGCTCATACTGCGATCGTGCGCGTGGTGCGGCAGTGCCTTCACCAACCAAATCAATGATGCCAAGAATGTCATGACCGGGGTCGAGCGGCAGTTCCGATGAAGCAGATCACTGTCGACGACGTGCAGATTGGTCCGGCAGACAGCGCATGCCTCGACGTTCAACCTAATCTTGCCTACCCTGGAATTGGATCGAGACTGTCGATCACATTCAAAGGAGTTGTGATCATTTCGAGCACCATCGCTTTAACGACACCTGCCAAGCTTCCCAAAAAAAGGGGAGCAGACATGATCCGCTTCGCTCTAACGTCCAAACACATCAGGCGATCATAATGCGGTCATCGACCATATGGACCCCAGGCGCGGCCCAGGCGGCCCTCACTGTCGCACTCCGCTCGGCCCAGGTGTGTACCTTGCCATCGAGCGTGACCTTGCCGTCGGACACCTTGACTTCTATTGCCTTGGCTTCAACTTCGGCGTTGCGTTTCAATGCGTCTTCGATGCGCTTTTTTACATCCGACACTGACGCGCGGGGCCTTACCTCAATGTTGTTGTAGACGCCAAGCACGCCAGCCAGATACCTTATGGCGGCGAACGCTGCGACCCTCTGGTACTGCCAGTCCACCTTGCCAGTGAGTGTCACCCAGCCATTCTGGACCTTGACCTGCACCGCTCCGTCGGGAACCACCGTGTTCCAGCTGATTGTATGCAGAGCACGCCTAGCGATCTCGTCATCAGCGGTTACATTGGCGCCGAAGGGCCGCACTTCGATTTCCTGGGCGAGACCTTTTACGCCCTTGACAGAGAGTGTCGCATTTTCCGCTGCGGCCTTCTGCCCAAAGGTCGAGACATGGCCAGTCAGTGTGACCACACCGTTGTCGACGGCGACGCCGATGTCGGCCGCATCGATGCTGGGCTCGAACTCCAACTCATCGATAATGTTCTGTCGCAAGATATTGTCGTTCATGTTGCACCTCCACCAGCGGGTCGCACCCACTCACTTGACAATGTCAAAATGCAGAAAGGAGCGGCCGCCGCTTTGATGAGGATCAAAAGGGCAATGTGTTTCCAAATCGGAAAATCGATGGAACGCGAATGAACTCCTCAACTGGTAAATTCTGGACGCTCGCGACAATCTGTATCCGCGCCGTCTTACCGCGATACGCGTCAAACACGATTCTTCTGCCTGCTCGGACTCTTTGCGAGGCAGTTCAGATGCCGCGGGTGCAAAGATTTCCTTTTGACCCGCATCAAAGCTGCCGGCCCGGTCTTCCTGTTCATTGCCTCCCATCAGAGCCTTCAAATTGGGGAGAGCATCATGACTACGGTCGGCATCCACATTCCTGTTCGGAAAGTCGCGACCACGCCAACAGAACTTCGACTGGGTTCCCTGACCGCATTGGTGATTGGTTGAAGCATCCCTAGCGGGAACCCTGGATGTGGACTGGCGCCATCAGCGCGCTGTGAAGGGATTGGTTCAATGATGAATCTGCAACGTCGAAAACGATCTGGAATGGTGGTGGTTGCGACAAGATCTATCTGCTGACAGGGAAGGCATGGAACACTTCGAGACGTCAGAGAATGCCCCCACCCGCCTTCGGACCATCCCTGCAGGGATCTGGGCATTGGGCTTCGTCTCGCTGTTGATGGACGTCTCGTCGGAGATGATCCATGCTCTACTGCCGATCTACCTCGTGACCATCATGGGGGCATCGATGGTGACGGTCGGGGCTATCGAAGGCGTTGCTGAAGCGACGGCCGCCATCACCAAGGTCTTCTCCGGTGCGCTGTCTGATTGGCTGGGAAAGCGCAAGCTGCTGGCCGTCATCGGTTACGGCCTCGCCGCCGTCACGAAGCCGGTTTTCCCGCTGGCTTCGTCAGTCGGCTGGGTTATGGCGGCGCGCTTTGTCGACCGGATCGGTAAGGGAATCCGCGACGCACCCCGTGACGCTCTGATTGCAGATATTGCTCCGCCCGACTTGCGAGGCGCCAGTTTCGGTCTTCGTCAGTCGCTCGACACGGTTGGCGCATTCGTCGGGCCGCTGCTGGCGATTGGCTTCATGTGGCTGACCTCCAATCAGTTTCGGATCGTGTTCTGGGTCGCGATCCTACCTGGCGCGCTGGCGGTGGCCTTGCTGCTCGTTGTGGTCCAAGAGCCAGCGCGACCTGCAGGTCTGCACGAGGTGCGCGCGCCCTTGAGTCTGCCTGAGTTGCGGAGCCTTGGCTCTTCCTTCTGGCTCGTCGTTTGCGTCGCCACGGTGTTCACTCTGGCCAGATTCAGCGAGGCCTTTCTCATACTGCGCGCGCAAGCAATGGGCTTGCCGATCGTTCTCATTCCCCTGGTCCTCGTGGTCATGAACGTGATCTACTCACTCGCGGCTTATCCGGCGGGCGCGCTCTCCGATCGAGTCAATCGCCTGACAATGCTAATTCTCGGCTTTTTGATTCTGATTGCTGCGGACCTTGTCCTGGCGCGCCCGGGAAACCTTGCCGGTGTCGCGCTCGGCGTCGCTCTCTGGGGCCTCCATCTTGGGTTTACACAAGGGCTTCTGGCAACGCTGGTCGCCGATACGGCGCCGCCGGAACTGAGAGGCACAGCCTTCGGAATGTTCAATCTGTCGGGCGGGCTCGCACTGCTAGGGGCCAGCCTGCTGGCAGGCACGCTCTGGGAGACTTTTGGGCCGCAAATGACCTTCCTGGCGGGCGCGGGTTTCACCACGCTGGCGCTCCTTGGTCTTGGCCTGGTTCGTTGGCATTTTCCAACCCTTGGGCGCGATCAGAAGACTGAGACCGAAGAAGGCGCAATGTCCAGTCAATCCGAAACCCGGCCCTAACGCACGTTATCCGATGAACCAATTTGGCGGCGATAAAGTCGCATTGACACGGATCAAGGCCGAATTGCTTGACCGGTGTATAATTCAAAACAAATGGTTGGAACGAGGCTATCATGAAATCGCGGAGGATTTGGGTTCTGGTCGCAGATGGAGCACGAGCGCGAATTCTGCGCGATGTCCTGTCGACTGGGAAGACGCCTGACAAACAAGAGGATCTGGTGTTCCATTCGGAACCACGGCAATTGCGCGAGATCATGGCCGACAAGCCGGGTCGCAGCTTCGCTTCGACAGGGGCGCGACGATCGGCGATGGAATATCATTCCGAGCCTGTGCGCGAGCAGGACCGGGCCTTTGCTGCGATGCTGGCTCACACCTTGCACAGTCATCATGTTGCCGGAGATTTCGACCAGCTCGTGGTCGCTGCGGCTCCCCAGATGTTAGGCGACCTTCGCCAAGCCTTTCCGGAGAGTCTTCTTAAGATCACGACGGCGGAAATAGCCAAGGATTTCACCAAGCTGCCGTCACATGAGCTTCGGGACGCGATCCGGAAGCTCGAGATCAAGCACCTGTCCGTGGATTGACGACCAGTGGCTAGCAGGCTTCTCGTCGTCCACCGAGTTCGCCCTATTCTCTCCGCGGATCGATCTGGCAACCGACTGTGCCTATGCGAATTCCAAGCTTCTTGACCCTACCGGGTGATAGACGATGTTGATACGCACCCTAAGTGTGGCCGAATGTGCAAAGGTGCTGGCCGGGCACAATTTGGCCCGCTTGGCCTGCGCCAAGGACGGGCGCCCCTATGTAGTTCCCATCTATTACGCGTACGCGGATGAAGTACTTTATGCCTTCTCCATTCCGGGCAAGAAGATCGACTGGATGCGTGCCAATCCGCATGTGTCGGTGCTCGTCGAAAGTCCGCGACAAAGAGGTCAGTGGAAGAGCGTCATCGCGGACGGACGCTATGAGGAGCTGCCCGAGAGGATTGGGCACAAGCGGGAGCGGGATCATGCTTGGTCGTTGCTCAGCACTCATTCGAATTGGTGGGAGCCGGGCGCCCTGAAGCCGGCCACGCCTCCCTTGGCCGACGATGCTCGGCACATATTCTTTCGTATAGTTCTCGATGAGGTTTCGGGGCGCGAAGCGAAGGAGTGACGAGCGGGCGGCCAAGGGCGTAATTGGGGCCTTCGCCGGCGCCATAATCTTCGGCAGCGTTGTCAGGATACTGGAGACGGCTTTTATTGCGCCCCGAGGGACACTCACGTATCGCCCGCTGAAGGGGTGACAACGCGGATGTTGTCTACCACGCGGACAGCGCCCGACGTGTTTTCGGCTGCGACGCGTATCGCTGCGCGCACATTTTCATCCGCGACCGTGCCATTGAGATGGACAACACCGTCGTGAACGACGACGTCGATCGCGACGTCAAGCATCCAGGCCTTGTTTTCAACTTCCTCCATAATGCGCTTGCGGATTTCCAAGTCGTTGACGACCGATAAAGGGATTTCACCAGCATGGCGCGACAGCGCCGACAATAGGTTGGAGCGGCTGACGATGCCGATCACTTTGCCATCGCTGACGACCGGCAGCCGCTTGATGCCACGCTTTTCCATCAGGTCGACGATCTCGCTGACCGGCGCATCCGGGCCAACGCTTGCGACGTCGCGGCTCATGACGTGCTCGACCTCCCGTCCATGCTCCTGAGCATACTCCTGCGCCAGCTGGCTCCTACTCAGCCAGATTTCGAGCCATTTTGGGCGGTGACGCGCGGTTCCGATCTCCTCCCTACGCAACAGGTCGCGCTCGGTAACAATGCCCAGCAGCTTGCCTTGTGCGTTGACGACCGGCAGGCCGCTGATGCGATGCTCAAGCATGACGCGCGCGGCATGTTCTATCGTTGTGTCGGGACGGACGGTCGTCGCCCCCATGGTCATGATGTCGCTGGCTCTCATTGTCTTACCTCACTGTTTTTGGCCGCCGCTTCCGCCATGGCGACCTTGCGCTTCACCGCGATGAAGCTGTCGGGACTGACCGAGATCGAGTCGATGCCGCAGTCGACGAGGAATGTCGCGAATTCGGGATGATCGCTTGGCGCTTGCCCACACAGGCCAATCTTGGCGCCGGACTTGCGGGCCGCACTGATGACGCTTGAGATCATCCATTTGACCGCGGCATCCTGTTCGTCGAACAGGCTCGCGAGCTCGGCAGAGTCCCGATCGACGCCAAGAGTAAGCTGCGTAAGGTCGTTCGATCCGATCGAGAAGCCATCGAAGCGTTTTGCGAATTCCGCCGCGAGAATGACGTTTGACGGGATTTCGCACATGACGAAAACCTCCAGGCCATCTTCACCGCGCCTCAGTCCGTTCGCTGCCATGGCCTCGAGCACCTGGTCGGCCTCATGCGTCGACCGGCAAAACGGGATCATCACGATGACGTTCCGAAATCCCATTTCGTTCCGCAGCCGGCGGATGGCTCGGCACTCCAGCGCGAAGCCCTCTCGGTAACGTGGGGAGTAGTAGCGGGACGCGCCTCGGAACCCGACCATCGGGTTTTCCTCCTTTGGCTCGAACTGCGCGCCACCGATCAGCCCAGCATATTCATTGGTCTTGAAATCGCTCATGCGCACGATGACGGGCTTCGGGTAAAGCGCCGCCGCAATGCGCGACAGCCCGCGCGCCAGCCGGTCGACAAAATAGTCCGTCTTGTCCGCATAGCCGACCGTCAATTCCGCAATCTCGCGCTTGGCACCCTCGTCCTTGAGCTGCTCATAGTGCACCAGCGCCATCGGATGGACGCGGATGTGGTTGCTCACCACGAACTCCATGCGTGCGAGACCTACGCCGTCTGCAGGAAGACGCCACCAGTGCAGCGCGGCGGCCGGATTTGCCAGATTGAGCATAATCTGGGTGTGCGTTTCTGGAAGGTTTGTCATGTCGACCATTTCCGTTTCGAAGTCGGCCGTCCCTTCGTAGACAAACCCCTGGTCACCTTCGGCGCAGGACACCGTTACCACCTGCTCGCCATGCAGCAATTCGGTCGCGTTGCCGGTACCGACGATTGCTGGCAAGCCGAGTTCGCGACTGACGATGGCGGCATGCGATGTGCGCCCGCCGTGATCGGTGACGATCGCCACTGCCCGCTTCATGATCGGTACCCAGTCCGGATCGGTGGTTCCGGTGACGAGGATTGCACCGTCTACGAAGTTGGCGATATCGCGGGCATTTTCGATCAAGCAGACGCGGCCTGCGACGACCGCATCGCCGATAGCAAGGCCAGTAATGAGCTTCCTGCCCTTTCGCGTGATCGTGTAAGACCTGAATGCTGCCACTTCGCGACGGGACTGGACTGTCTCTGGCCGCGCCTGGACGATGAAGGTCTCGCCTGTCTCGCCGTCCTTTGCCCATTCCATGTCCATCGGACAGCCGTAATGGGCCTCGATCGCAGTAGCCCATCTGGCAAGCACCAGGATATCCTGATCCTCAAGCACGAAAGCCGTGCGCTCGATCTTCGAGGTTGGCACGTTGCGGGTTGGCTTCTCGCCGGTGGCGTAGATCATCTTCTGCGCCTTGCCGCCGCACTTCTTGCCGATGATGGGGACAAGAGCGGGAGCGGAGAGCAGGGGCTTGAAGACTTGATATTCGTCGGGATCGACGGCGCCCTGCACAACATTTTCGCCCAGCCCCCAGGCGGCGTCGATGACGACCACATCCTTGAAGCCGGTTTCCGTGTCGATCGAGAACATGACGCCCGATCCGCCAAGATCCGAACGGACCATCTGCTGCACGCCGATTGAAAGGGCGACGCTCATGTGGTCGAAGCCTTTTGCCTGGCGATAGCTGATGGCTCGATCGGTAAAGAGCGAGGCGTAGCAGCGGCGGCATGCCACCAATAGCGCCTTGTCGCCGCGAATGTTCAAGAAGGTTTCCTGCTGGCCGGCGAAGCTCGCGTCGGGCAGATCCTCGGCGGTCGCGCTCGAACGCACGGCGACATCGACCTCTGCTTTTCCAATGCGCTGGCAAAGCTCGCGATAGGCGGTAGTGATTGCGGTCGCGGTTTCCTCGGGCCAATCACCATGCAGAAACAATTCCCGAATCGCCCGGCCTGTTTCCGCAAGAGAAGCCTTACCTGCACCCAGTGCGCCAAGCAGCTCTTGGATGCGCCCCTTTAGCCGGTTCGCTTGTATGAAATCCCAGTAGGCATCAGCCGTGGTCGCAAAACCAGGCGGGACACGAATGCCTTTTGGCGCCAGAGCCTGCACCATCTCGCCGAGTGAAGCATTCTTGCCACCGACACGGCCGACATCACCGCGTCCGATCTCTTCAAATCGGACTGCTAGCTTGTCGGCTCGTGAAGACCGCCCACTCATTCGACTCTCCTCTGACGTTGTTGTCAGTCTGCCAACTTCGCGGTCAGAAGCTTTGATCCCAGTCAAGAATTTCAAAGAGGGGCGTCCGTCCGAATGCCCTTGTCGATCTACTGCCATCGGTATGTCGGCATGGACAGCGCGCCGCACTGGCCAGCAACCGGTCTATGTCATGCGTCGGCCATGGCGAGTTCGGAGCGAGTGCCTCGCGGGTTTCGTTCTCGTCGGGTTGGAGTGACTGCTCCAGCAGCGCCACCGCGGAGATGACCATGCCGCTGGTTCAGGCACCGCGCTGCATCGCGTCCTCATCAAGGAAGGCCTGCTGAGCCGGGCGCAGAACCTCTCCCTTTGCCACCCCTCGTTCGGGACGAGCTCTTTGCCGACGACATGATCGAGGCCCGTGACACGGGCCGGGACGGCCTTATGGTTGACCAGCGTATAGCAGGCACCGCACGCGCCGTGACCGCGGCCGAAGTGCTCCCCCCTCAGTCCCAGATCGTCGCCGCAGCGGGCTGAGGAGCGAATATCCGGGCGGTGCGTTCAGGTTCCGCACCATTGATCGTTGTGTACATATGCGTCACCGGCTCCATACGATTCTGGCTTTCCCGCGCGGGGTCGGTGGTGGCAGCGTACCGCGATGGCCGAGAATGATCGGTGCGACCGCGTGCCAGCGTGCTGGGATGCCGAGCTTGGCCTTCACTGCCGGATCGTTCAGCCACGGTCGCGAAAGACCGATCCAGCACGTCCCAAGACCTCTTGCATGCGCAGCCAGCATGAAATTCTCGCCGGCCAGGCAGCAGTCCTCGGATGACTGGCTCTCATCATTGATGGCACAGATGACCACAAGCGCGGCCGCGCCGTGAAAGACCGCGAAGGCCGGGTCGGCAGCATGAATGGCAAGCGGTGAGCCGGGGGGCAGGTGTGCCTGCACATGGTGCTTGGCTTCCGCCGAAAGCCCATGCAGGCGCTCGACTCCCTGGACGACGGCGAAGCCCCATGGCTGAAGGTTGACGGCACTCGGCGCCAGGATGGCGGCCCCTATCAGTTCTTCGATTACGTCTTCTTCTATAGGAACGCCCGTGAACTCGCGCACGGCACGCCGAGTGCGCAATGCTTCCATCAGTTCCATCACACGCTCCAAAGCTGGCTTCGCGTCAGTCTACCGTGACGACACGGGCCACGGTTTGATGCATCTCAATGCGGGGGCTTTTGCATTCGTTATGCTGCGGCGCGGCGGCGAAGGCTGAGTAGTCGATTTGCGCCCACATCCCAATTTGACGCAAATCAACGACGTCACCACGCATCCGTCGCAGGCTTGTTTTAAGTCGGACCGATCCGACCTGATGGGAGGTTAAAATGAAACTGTTCATTGGCGTGGCGATCGCGTTTGGGCTTGGACTGGCGATGGCATCCACCGCCGCGCGAGCGGACGGCACCGTGGAGGTGCTTCACTGGTGGACATCGGGCGGTGAGGCAAAAGCCGTCGGCGAACTGAAGAAATCATTTGAGGCCCAGGGAGGCACCTGGATCGACTCACCGATCGCCGGCGGCGGCGGCGACGCCGCCAGAAGGTCCTGGCAAGCCTGATCATGTCGCCTGCTTTCCAGGAGACTTTCAACCTTGCCAAAGGCTCGATCCCCGCGCGTACCGACGTGCCGCTGAACAAGTTCGATTCCTGCGCGCTGAAGTCGCACGAAGACCTGTTGGCGGCGATCAAGGACAACTCGCTGGTGCCTTCCATGGCTCATGAGATGGCGGTCTCGCGCACCGTGCGTGGCGAGTTCCTCGACCTCGTGACGAACTTCTTCAACTCCGACATGAGTTCGGCAGATGCTGTCAATGCGCTTGCCAAAGCGGTGAAGCGCGCGCAGCAGCCGTGAGCTGAATCGTTGCGGGACCGCCCTCCGCGGTCCCGTCCCGGCGAAGGTGAAGTCCTGGGGAGCGAAGGGCACGCTCATTCGACCGCTATCCTCCGACGGGACTGAGACGGGACTGAGACGGGATTGAAATGACGCCCCGCGATCGTCTGCTCGCGTCCTTGCGACGCATGCCGTCGACGCCGCCTAAATGAATTCTGCCGTGCAGCACATTTGATCCGAGGAACGCCATCAAAATGGACCGGGGCCGATCCGAGGATCGCAAATCGAAACGCAAACAGCAGGCGACCGTGGATATTCATCCTGTTCCTTCGCCACCCCACCCATCGCAGAGGCAGCTGCCGTTGCCCTGGCAAACCCCCAAGCCTCCCGAAGACGATCCCGGGGCAGCGCGCCGGCTTGAGGCCATTCTAGCCAGTCCCAGTTATCGGCTGCCCGTCGAGGATCCCGCCTTTCTCGAGAACGATGACACCCGTGGCCCGCGGCTTGAGATTGACTATCTGAAGCCAGAAATGCTGCTGCGCCAGCACGGCATTCGCGGAACGATTGTCGTTTTCGGTAGCACCCGCATCTGCGAGCCTACTGCCGCGCAGCGTAACCTCCGGGCACTTCGTGACAGGGAGATCGCGCAACCGGACGCTGACGCGAGCTTACGCCTCGGCGCGGCCGAACGCATCGCAGCAAAGGCCCACTTCTACGATGTCGCACGTCAGTTCGGCAGATTGGTCAGCCGTGCCAACCATGATCAGCAAGATCGCCGCATCGTCATCATGACCGGTTCCGGACCAGGGATCATGGAGGCCGCCAATCGCGGCGCCTTCGATCTCGGCGCGCCATCGGTGGGCCTCAACATCAGCCTACCGCACGAGCAATACCCCAATCCGTATGTCAGCCCGGAACTATGCTTTCGGGTGCACTATTTTGCCATCCGGAAGCTTCATTTCCTGCTGCGGGCCAAGGCTCTCATCGCCTTCCCCGGCGGATTTGGAACGTTCGACGAGCTGTTCGAAACTCTGACCCTCGTTCAGACCCGCAAGATCAAGCCGATCCCAATCATCCTCGTGGGTGAGAAATTCTGGCGCCGCGCAATCGACATCGATTTCTTGGTCGAGGAAGGGGTCATCGATCCCGAGGATCGCGATCTCTTCTGGTTTGCCGAAACCGCGGAGGAAATCTGGGAGGGCATTCTTCGGTGGCATGCGGCAGCTGGAGAGCCGCTCTATCCTGTTGGGGGCGCCGGCACATGAGGATTTCTATCCATGGCTCGCGCTGTGGTGTCACGGGCTCCTGTCATTTCTCGAGTGCACCGGTCGGCGCATCCTGACTGACTGCGGATTCTTTCAGACCGTCACTCAAGTTCGAGCTGCCGCATGTAGAGTGCGTGCTGGCGTCAGTACCCGCGGATGAACTGCTTCGGCGCCTTGAGACAGGACAAAGTGCCCGTAGGAACGATGTTCCGGTTCGAGGTCAACATGAACCGCGCAAAGATTTTCGATCCCGCAACCGGCCTTCACCTCTGACGTCATGCTCCTCGATGAGGCCCATCAGGAACCTAATTTTTTGCGAGCCTCGGGACAGGGCGCATTTCAACCAGCCGACGCCGAACGCCTTGGCCTGGCGGCAATAGATGTTGTCGAGGTCAAGGTGTATTCGTGTTGATGTTTGCGCTAGGTCAAGGCGGCGACAGGCCGGGTCCGAGCAAGCTGTTTTTAAGATAGCCAGTCCCAATTGGCGCACGCGATACATAAGCGCGTCAGTTGCTGCACCGGTTGGGTGTGAAGGATTGCCGAACAGCTCGTGACACGGATCCTAACCATAACGCTCAACCCGGCGGTCGACGTTTCAAGCGAAACGGAAGCCGTGCGCCCGACCCGCAAGGTGCGAACCACCGACACAAGGTTTGATCCCGGCGGTGGCGGTATCAATGTCGCCCGCGTCATCACGGCGTTAGGAGGAGAAGCCGAAGCCTACTTCCTTGCAGGAGGAGAGACAGGCTCGCTACTGGCGCGCCTGCTGCAAAAGGAAGGAGTGCTCGGTCACCTGGTGCCGATCAGGGGCGATACCAGGATCAGCTTCATGGTTCGCGAACGCAGCACGGGCCTCGAATATCGCTTTGTTCCCGAAGGGCCCTCAGTGCGACCCGGAGAATTGAAGCCGTGTCTAGATATAATTGCGTCCCACACAGGGCAGTACGTTATTGCGAGCGGAAGTCTACCCAAGAACACAGCTTCCGACATTTACGGCCGAATGGCCAAGTTGGCAGCAGCGCGCGGTGCGAAATTTGTTCTCGACAGTTCCGGCACCGGTCTCGGTACGACGCTCAAGCATTCTAGTGTCTTCCTGGTGAAACCGAGCCTTGGGGAGTTGGAGCAGTTTGTCGGCCACAAACTTGATGAAATGGGTGTCCGCCAAGCTGCGTCCGACATCGTGGCCGGCGGTGCGGCAGAGTTGGTCGCGGTTACCATGGGCGCAGACGGAGCACTCCTTGCCAGCGCTCAGGGTGTACTGCGCGTACCTGCGATCCCTGTGCGCGCGCGCTCTACCGTCGGCGCGGGAGACAGCTTCCTCGGAGCAATGATCTGGGCACTCTCCGAAGGTAAGGCCCCTGGGGAGGCGCTCAGATTGGGCGTTGCGGCCGGTGCCGCTGCAATAATGAGGCCCGGATTTCAACTTTGCCGTCAAAAGGACGTGTTCGACCTGAGCGCGGCTGCACTGTCAAAATAGCGGATGGACCAATGCGCTGAGCGAGCTTCTCTGGCGTCGAGATCTGGTGGCAGGCTCGTCGGACAAGACCTGGACGCGGACCTCCCGCGAAATGCTTCCCAATGTGTCAGGACAAAAATTCCGCTTGGGACAGCGCTACTGCCGCACCTCGCAATCCCGCGTCCAGCGCCTTGATCACAAAGATCGGGATCGGCTCAAGAAAGGACGACAGGCGCCCCTTGTATTGAAACTCCCTGTGGAAAAACGCCAAACGGAAAGCGGTGGCTTCTGAAGGGTCGAAAACCCTCGCGGGGATGCCGCCGCCGAGATAGACGCCGCCCCGAGCGCCGTAGACAAGGGCCATGTCGCCCGCGAAACGACCTAGCCATCTCTCAAGATATCCGAGCGCCTCGAGCGCGAGGCGATTCTCACCGTGCAGCGCCTGTTCTACGATCTCGGGTGCCGACGCTAAATCCGCCGCGCCCCCCTGCATCGACGCCAGCGCCTGGTAGATCTGCACGAGCCCAGGACCCGAAATCAAGCGCTCCGCCGACACGTGCTTTTCGTTTTTTGCGATGAGCTTGATGAGTGAGAGTTCATCGGCATCTTCGGCCGCGAAGGAAATGTGGCCGCCTTCGCTGGGTAATGCGATCCAGCCTGACGGAGAAGAGACAAGACCCGCAACACCCAGACCCGTGCCCGGTCCCAGCACGACTTTCGGCGCACGATCCACCGGGTCTCCTCCGCCGATCTTGTGGAGGTCGTGTGGCCCCAAGAAGGGCAAAGACATGGCGAGCGCCTCGAAATCATTGACCAAATGAACGTACTTCGCGCCGCTTGCTAAGCACAGATCCTTGCGCGAGAAGGACCATGGGAGATTCGTCATGCGGACAGTCTGTTCCGTAACCGGACCGGCAATAGCGAAACCAGCGATCGAAGGCCGATGCGGGATGCAATCCATGTAGGCTTTGATCGCGGTCTGGAGCGATGGGAACATGTCGCAGCGAAAGCTGGCGAAATGTTTGATTGTGAGTTCATCGATGTCCGCAATCGCAAACCGCGCGTTGGTTCCGCCTATGTCAGCCACAAGAGCGATGCGAGATTTGTCCGTTAGGGTCATGATTCCAGCGCTCACTTCAAAGGGATAGATTCAACGCAACAGGATGCTCCGTTGAATTCCAACTGATCATTCGCAAAGGCAGGCAGGCGTTGTCGCCACACCTAGACATTTGAATGCTAGCACAGGCACTCAAAGGCATTTTGATTCACGTCAACAGACGATCCGGGTCTCTGCTCGAGCTTCAAGAGTGAGCGTCTCGCATAAAATCCTGGACCTGCGCGGATAGGTCGTGGCAGCGCTACAGCCCCATGTCCTGGCTTTCACGGAAATCGTCGGCCGCTTCCAGCGCTGATCTCAATCATGGGCGCGGTCCACGCAACGGTCAGGAATATGGCTGAGCCACTATTTATCGACCGCAGGGGGCGTTCCCGCGGACACCCTTGCCTGTGCGGCGTCCATCAAGGCGATCACGTCCTGATCTCTCAATTGATGGAAATCGCGATAATAAAGACCGATCGCCTGAAAGAATTCGGGCTCTTCAAGACAGACGACATCGTCGGCCTCTTTCCTCAGCGCCTCGATCGTCTCAGGCGGGGCCACCGGAACCGCCACTACGATGCTGCAGGGCTTGCGTCGCCGTAAGCCACGGATCGCAGCCCGAACGGTCGCGCCTGTTGCTATCCCGTCGTCGACAATGATGGCAATCCGGCTCTTGACATCGAGAGGGTGGCGATTGCCAGCATAAAGGCGACGTCGACGTTCGATTTCAGCGAGTTCCCTCTCGCATGACTTGTCAAACTCTGCCGCCGACACCCAGGCAAGGCGAATGACATCTGCGTTGCGCACAACGATGGGATCATCGCCGTCGATGATCGCGCCCATGGCAAGTTCGGGGTGGGTTGGTACCCCGATCTTACGCACCAGAAGCAGGTCAAGAGGAGCCTCCAGATAGGAGGCAACCTCCGCCGCCACCGGTACGCCGCCGCGAGGCAAGGCCAGTACCACGACATTGTCGCCTCGATAGCGATCAAGGGCCTTGCCCAGCCGTTTTCCTGCCTCGGAGCGATCTGCGAACGGCATGGGATCAACCTTCTCTCGCATGGCGGGCTGCCGGCGAGAGGTGGCGCGTGAACCACGCGCTTGCCTCGGCGACAACAGCATCGAGCGCACCAGATTCTGAAAAAAGATGACTCGCGCCCGGAATAACCTTCAACTCCTTGGGACAGGTGAGACGCGCCAGCGCCGATCTGTTCAGCGCAAGAACATCCTGGTCGTTGCCGCCGACAATCAGCAATGTCGGCGCACGCACCTCTTCGAGTGCAGCCGCCGCCATATCTGGTCGTCCGCCGCGCGACACGACCGCGCCTATCCTGTCTCCGAGCGCCGCGGCCGAAACGAGGGCGGCTGCGGCACCAGTGCTTGCGCCAAACAATCCCACTGGCAATTTATCCGTCCGCGGGTCCGCGAAGGTCCAATTCAAGGTCGTAGTCAGGCGTTCTGCGAGCAGCGGGATGTCGAAAACATTGGATCTGTCCGCCTCTTCGTCCTTCGTCAGCAAATCAAACAGCAAAGTGGCAAATCCGGCATGATTGAGGGCTTCCGCCACATAGGTGTTGCGCGGGCTGAACCGGCTTGAACCGCTGCCGTGAGCGAAGGCAATGATGCCACGTGACTGTTGCGGAATGCGCAGCGATCCGACCAATCCAATCGGAGGGATCAAAACCTCGGCGACTTCCGCGCGATCGCTGGGGTACGATTTGGGACTCCTGCTCACCGCTTCGCTCCAGGTCGGTCTAATTTCGGGACCGTGACAGAGCTTTGCGGTTGGCCGTGCTGCTTCGAGGGCGCACGATGTTCGACATCAATGGGGCCGGCGAGGGTTCCAAGTGCGACCAGAACTTGACGCAGCACGTCAGTCTCTTCGCCAGGCATGCCTTCCTCGAGAGCGACGGCCTCTTCTTCCGCATTGTACTGCCAGCGACGGAGGATCTCGAACTTCTGTTCCTTTGATAGCGTTGTTGGCGCCAAGACATTCTCCGGCTGACCAAAAACCGATGCTGGGTCGTTCAAGGCCTCTTCGAAATCAATCGCTGCCATCGAATTCAATCCCTAGGCTTGCGGGACGACGCCTGTCGGTCCGATGCAAAGTCCATAGTAGTGCCTACACGCTGCACCTATTCATGAGACGCCGAGCGCGGCATTGATGCCGATCAATGAATGTGAATGCTGCCTGCAAGACTTGGCGAACAAGGCGACGAAAGTTGACGATCGACCTCGCTGCGATCACAAGGCCGCCCCTTCCGTGGGTTACTCGACATTCGTTCCCCAACGCCGGTGAAGAAATCGCTCCCAAGGCGAAAACAGAATTCTGTCGGCCAACGACCCGATGATCACGATCATCGCCATGGCGCCGATTACCTGATCCATCGCCTGCAGCTCCCGCCCATAGTGCAGCAGTTGACCAAGGCCAAATCCCGTCAGGATGGTCACATAAATCTCTGCCGCCATCAGCGAACGCCACGCGAAAGCCCAACCTTGCTTCATGCCGCTCACCAGGAACGGCAAGGATGCAGGCAGCATCACCCTGGTCCACAGATGCAGCCCCTGCGATCCCATGGTTCGCGCCGCGCGGGCATAGATCGGCGGAATTGTGCGTGCGCCATGGTCGGTGGCGATGATAACGGACCAAACAGTTCCCATGACGACCACGAACAGCATCGCGCCTTCGGTCTGGCCGAACCACAGAAGTGCGAGGGGTACCCAACATACACTCGGCAACGTCTGGAGCCCGAGCGCTAGCGCTCCAATCGTGTCCTCCAGCATTTGTGAAGAACTGGTGAGCAACCCTAGCGGCAAACCGATCAGCAAGCCGATCGCATAGCCAGCCAGAAGCCGCTTCATCGTGACAAAAATCGCCTCGACAAGAGTCCCATCCAACAGAGCTCCCCAAAGATACTCAGCAACGCTCCATGGCGATGGAAACAGAACGGGCGACCACCGCCCGCTGCCAGCAGCGATGCCCCAAATTCCCAGCAAGGCCATGAAAAAGAGTGAGGGGACAACAATACGCCTCATTCAGGCACCCCTCCTCCTACTGTGCCGCGAAGGGCATCGGCGATGCGCGCGGCGTACCCAACCAGTTCGACGTCATAGATGCTTCGCGGCCGCGGCAACGGAATGTCAAACGCCTGGATAATCTTTCCCGGCGCCTGCGACATGAGCAGTACCCGATCACCCAGGCAGACTGCCTCACGCATGTTGTGAGTGACAAAAACAATCGTCTTGCCGGCGTCGCGCCAGATGCGCTGAACGTCGTCGTAGAGATGCTCCCGGGTCATCGCATCGAGCGCGCCAAACGGCTCATCCATAAGAAGCACTTGTGGATCAGCGGCAAGGGCGCGCGCCAAAGCCACGCGCTGTTTCATGCCACCCGACAATTCGTGAACATGCACCCGCTCGAATTTCTCCAGTCCGACCAAGCCAAGGAACCGGTGTGCAATCTCGCGCCGCCCATCATTGGTGAGCTCGGGGCAGAGTTTCAGGCCGAACATGACGTTGCCGAACACGTCCAGCCACGGAAACAGCGACGGCTCCTGGAACACGACCAACCGCTGCCGCCCGGGACCAGTAACCAGGTGACCGTCGGCAAGCACGTGTCCAGAGTCCGGCTTGGTCAGCCCGGCAATGATATCGAGGAGCGTTGACTTGCCACAACCGCTCGGCCCGACAAGGCAAACGACTTCGCCCGCCGCGACCTGCATCGAAATGCTGTCGAGTGCGTGTACGGTTGCCCGCGGAGTGCGGAACCACTTCGACACGCTTTCCACGATGAGCTTGCTTGATGCTCCAGAGGCATGCTCGGGCATCACGCCCTGCCATTGCGCTTCAGCCATGTTCATGGAACGTCAAGAAGACGAGATAAGTCGGGTACGGCATGCAGGAAGCCGACTTGCTGAGCGCTGCTGACAAATCTCTGCAAAGCTTCAAGCGAGATGTCGCTGGTCACCGTCAAACGCGACCACGCACGTGCTATAAGCTCCGGCGCCATGTCGGTCCTGAACTGGAGCCTGAGTTCCTCCCTGACCATGCGCTGGGCTTCGGCAGGATTCTGGTTGATCCAGTCAGTCAGATCCCGGTGGGCGGCTGCGAAGCGAGCTACAGTCTTCCGATGCGACGATAGAAACTCAGCACGCGACACGAGGATGGTCGTAACTGCATTCTTCTCCTCCACCAACACCTTGCCACCGGCTTCTTGCTCAAGGCGCGTTACCCACGGCTCAACGGTCCAAACGGCATCGAGTTGTCTGGTCTTGAATAGCGCCAGCTGATCAGGATTGGCCGTCGGTAGGACCAGCGCGTCGCCGCCAGTCTGCGTGATCCGCAGTCCACCTACCATGAGCCAAGCCCGCGCAGCGACATCCTGCGTATTTCCGAACTGAGGGGTGCCGATCCGTTTACCGCGAAAGTCCGATGGGGCGGCGAGGTTCGAATCGGGCTGCACAACGAGTGCCGATCCTCCGTTTACCGCTCCGGCGATCACGCGAATTTCCTGCCCGTCAGAGCGTGCATAAGCATTGATAGCCGGATTCGGTCCAACATAGGCAAGGTCGAGGCTTCCAGCAAAGATCGCTTCCATGGCGCTCGGACCGGCATTGTAAGCGTACCATTCGACCTTGACATCCTGGCCGATGCGCGGCGCAAACCAGCTCCGGCCCTGCCGCTCAAAATTTCTGGCGACCAGCGCCTGAACATGGGTGATGTTCGGAAAATGACCAACTCGCAGGGTGATGCCCTCCCCGCAAGCCGTCGATGTTGCAAACGCCAACACGCCCACGGCCGTCAGCGCCAACAACCGCCGAGGCTGAAGGTGCGAGGGGGACAACGAAATGCGTCGACCCGTGTGGATTTCTATCCGGCCAATCAATGGGCGCGGCGTCCGGCGGAGGATCCTGAGGACAGCCCAAAGCACGCTCTCAACGCGCCGGTGCAGCTCTCCGAGCACGATTTCCCTCCAATGCTTTGAGCCCTATGACACGTAGGCGCCAATCCATAGGGACCGACCCTGTCGACGCATTGATACCGATCAACTGTTGGCCAGTGTACAGCCGGATCATCAGAAACCTCGATCGCGTTCCCACGTAAGCAATGCATTGTCACGAGCGTGCTTCTTATGCCATCTCGGTCCTGGCCCGCGCATATAGTAAAGCTCGGGCCGGTACGGGTCGAACAGATCTGTCACAAGCCCTTGCAGTGCGCTTGCAATGAGTGGCCCTCTGCAAAAAGAGGCTGCGATTGCGATAGCTTTGGATGTCAGGTGTGCGCAGAACATCAGACCACTCCCATGTCGGCCTATCGTTGAGTTGACGTCCGACAACCATCAGGCACTTCAATTGAAGATGGGGACGTCGTTGCGCCTTGAACTTCAGCGCAAAAGCGCCTGCCCAACAATTCGGTTGTACCCTTAGGGGATTCTACGAAGTGCCGCCGTCGGGTCCGATGGTCTTCCATTCGATCTGTGCCGATTTGTTTCCGGCGGTGTCGCGACGGACCACAAAGTGCGGGCTCGGTCGTCAAAGACCTGTCCATTCGCATTCGCATCCTGTTGGGATCAAGCGAAAAGCAACTGGCCGCCCCTGCCACCGACGCTTTGCGGAGCGAGCGACGCTGTTCGATCCCTTACATGTCACAACACTCATCGCGATGACTCTTGACGTGGATCAACGACGCATTCGACTTCAGCCGGTACCGTTGTTCAAACAAAGGGAGCGGGCCGATGTTTCACGAAGCAATTCGCTTTCCATCAAGGCAGGCCAAAATAAACTTGAAATGGCACCTGTCGAACGAGCCACCGCAACTCCGCACCTCGGATGAAGGACTGGTTTGGCATTTGAAACATGCCGTGCATTGTGGTTGCCGGCCATTGCCGAATGACGTCAACGAAGAGTTGGAGAATCGTGGTATTTTTGCCGTTGTGCAATCACCGCATCTGACTTGAGAAATAATCTGAGCTAATCCCTGTCGCAAAAAATGAGTTGAAGCTCGACGGGACCAACTTCCAAGGACCGGGCTGGCTCGCCTACCGCGCGTCAAAGAGGACAACCAATTGCCGTTCCTTTGCATACTGCACGACGCATGCGGTCAATTCATCGTCGTTTTCGTTGCAGTCCGGCCAAGCCCATCGCACGGCTTCGATCGTGGATTTGGTTGAAATCGTTTCGCCGGCGTGATGCGTCGAGAGCGCCGCGGCGACCAGTTTGAGACCCGAGCGAAACGCGCTTTCCTCTGATGCTTCGAGAACCAGGAGCCTTAGCTCTTCCTTTGCAAGCAGACCCTCAACGACATGCCGCTGTTCCGGGCTTAGTTTGTGAGAAAGCATCTCGTGAAAGCGAGCGACGTTGGCATGTGCCACATAGCGATCACACGATCTGGTCCCTAAAAGTGCTCTTTTTTGGTCTGAATGTTCCCGACCGAAAAATACTAGGCCGTATATCCCCTGCTGTCCAATCCAATTCCGGCGCCTGTGGCGGTGCCACTGAAGCACAGCTGATTTCAATTTGATCCAGAACAAAGACGACAATGGAAACTAGGACGAGTTTTGGCTTTAGGCTGCCTTAGAAGTGTTTTTCGAACTTGATTTTCTGGTCGGCTCTATTTTGAGGTCCCTCTTTGGCACAACCGTGAGTTGGAGAATGCTATGGAACCCTTGCCTTTCCTCCGAGCTCTGACGCCCTGTGATCGATGCGCCGTGCGCAAAACCTCGCTCTGCAGCAGGGTCAATGTCGACTTACAGAGGGAACTCGCCAGGCTGTCCCATCACCGGACCTATCGACTCGGCGAAACGGTGCTTGCCGAGATGGAGGCTACATCCTTTGTCGGCATCGTCGTGTCCGGCGTGTTGCGCATGCAGAAGTCGTTGGAAGACGGACGCCAGCAACTCGTCGGCCTGCTGTTTCGCTCAGACTTCTTCGGCCGCGTCTTCGGAGGCCTTTCCGACTACGCCATTGAGGCGGCGTCCGATGTGATCCTTTGTTGTTATGAGCGGCGCGCCTTTGAGAGATTGACGGAGCGTTTTCCTGAACTCGAGCATCAACTGATGCTGAACACACTGGATGAACTGGACGCAGCGCGCAATTGGATGCTGCTGCTTGGCTGCCAGACGATGCCGGAGCGAGTTGCGAGTTTCTTGTTGATGCTTTGTCGTCGTGGCGAACCAGACGAATGGGTCTCTGGTGCGAACCTCTCGATCCACTTACCTATCAGTCGCCGTGACATGGCCAGCTATCTTGGGACAACCGGGGAAACCATCAGTCGCGTCATTCACGAGATGAGCCGCCGCGGCATCATCAAAATCCGCAATGCGCAGGATTTTGAGATCCTCAACAAGAGACAACTCGTCAGGATGTCGGGTCGCGACGACCTTTCGATCCGGCCAGCAATAGCAGCTCAATCAAGTCGATCTCCCTATGAGAGGCTAGCGGCCGCGAATGGACTTCCAAGAAGTACGGGATTTCATTGATCCGAATCACTGGTCTGTGTGACGACCTCCGGCAGGTCTTTTCGCCAAGCCCAGCGGGTGGTCGTCGCGGAAGTTGCCAAGCCTTAAGCTGCCCGCGCCCGAACCACGAGAGCAACCGCAACGATCCCAAGTTCGCGAGCGGACGATAGGACACTGCCAAGCTCACCGCCAGCACTGAAGCGGGAAGAGCTCGTCGAGAATTGCATGCTGAACATCCGCGTTTGGCAATTTGCAGCCACGAATTTCACCCTCATTGATAGGGATCAACGCTGCCGTTCATTTTCCTGAGAGACTGAAAATCTTGGGGTCGATCATTCAATCAAAGGGAGAAGATCCATGAAAGACCGGATTTTCGACCGTCCCATTTTCGTCAAGAACGGGAAGGTCAGGGAAGAAATCAGCAGCCTGATCGACGCATTAAACTTCTTGGAAGAATGGCCCAAGGGCCGCAGAGGGCCGATTTACGACACGGTCGTTCGTGCGTGCGACTGTGCTTCCAACGGTCAAATACGCGTTTCAATCGCCCACGATGCTTTCGTCAGTTTCGCCAAATCGGTGAAGATTCTTGAGAACGTCGCGACGCCTCCGCCTTTGGGGAAAGACACTAAAGCTGGCCCCGGCGGTGTGCTGCGAAAGACAGTCAAGAACGAGAGAGCGAAACTTCGATCAGAGGGTTCGCCGGAATCCCTGCGACGAACTTGAGCTGACGTTACTACGTCAGTGCGGCGGCCGAGGCGGTCATCGTCCGTTATACGCTATCGAGCACCTCGGCTTCCGCCACCATCACCTTCACTGTGATCGCCCGCCCCGATCCTTCGAGGACCCCGAAGCACGGCCAACGCCTCTTTCAGCCGATGTAGCGTCAGATCAGAGGTCCGATTGATCCTCTCCACGATGAAGGTTCGAGGAGCTTCCAGAACACGCTTGCGGTGCCCTCCCATCTTGCCAGGCGCCATCGACCCTGTGGAACGGTACCGCTGCGACCAATTCACCCCGAGGAAACAGCAACGCAACAGCGAGATGCCTTCACACGGCAGCTCTCGCCTGCGCCCACTGCGCTAACTTCAAGTCGCGAAGATCGTTCTATGGGGCTCGCGCCTTCAGATGCTGGCTCCGTTCAACCAGCATCTTGAACCACAAACCAGCAGCTGTGAGAATCCTACGCCGCACAGAATGGCGCGACAAGATCGCTCCACAGATGAGTGAAACTTACACCATTCCGAGTGCGGCCTTGTACAGATCGAGGATGGTTTCCTCTTCCTGCCGCTCGGCCTGGTCCTTCTTGCGCAGCCGGATGATCGTGCGCATCGCCTTGGTGTCGAAGCCGGTGCCCTTGGCCTCGGCGAACACTTCCTTGATGTCGTCTGAAATGGTCTTCTTCTCTTCCTCGAGCCGCTCTATGCGCTCGATGAAGGCACGCAGCTGGCCGGCGGCAACAGTCTGGCTGGTCTCGGTGATATCGTCGGCCATGTTTTTCTCCACATCGTTACTGCGCCGCGACTCGGGAACTGCTGCGGCAAATTTGAGCCGGTTCGATGCCCGACCGGCGACGGCGGGTCAAGCTGTTATCGACCAAGTCACAAGGGCTGCCGCCAGAAGTCGACAGCCAGTCCGTTTTGCGAGCTCTCAATTGAAGGCGATCAGCAAATCCTTGGCATCGATCTGGTCGCCGGCCTTGACCAGCACCTCGGCGACCGTGCCGTCGCGCTCGGCATGCAACGCCGTCTCCATCTTCATCGCTTCGATGGAAAGCAGCACGTCACCGGCCTTGACCGCCTGGCCGGCGGCTACCGAAAGCCCCGAGACGACGCCCGGCATGGGTGCACCGACATGCGCCTCGTTGCCAGGCTCGGCCTTGCGGCGGGCCTTGGCGGCGGACGCGCCGTGCGCCCGGTCGGGCACCTTCACACGGCGCGGCTGGCCGTTGAGTTCGAAGAACACGGTGGCCATGCCCTTCTCGTCGACATCGCCGATGCCAAGGCACCGCACCACCAGCGTCTTGCCCTTCTCGATGTCGACGAAGATCTCGTCTTCCGGTTTCATGCCGTAGAAATAGGTCGGCGTCGGCAGGACGCTGACCGGACCGTAGGTTTCCTGCGCGCCGGCGAAATCCGTAAACACTTTGGGATACATCAGCCACGAGGCGAATTCGAACTCCGAAAGCTTGCGCTCGAGCTTCTCCTCGATCTCCTTGCGGCTGGCCTTGAGGTCGGCTGCCTTGAGCAGCGACCCGGGCCGCACCGTGATCGGCCTGTCGCCCTTCAGCGCCTTCTTCTGCAGCGCCGCCGGCCAGCCGCCGGGCGACTGGCCGAGATCGCCGCGCAGCATCGAGACGACCGAGTCCGGGAAGGCTATATCCCTGTCGGGATTTTCGACATCGGCGACGGTCAGATCCTGGCTGACCATCATCAATGCCATGTCACCGACAACCTTGGACGACGGTGTCACCTTGACGATGTCGCCGAACATCAGATTGACGTCGTGATAGGTCTGCGCCACTTCGTGCCAACGCGTCTCCAACCCGAGCGAGCGCGCCTGTTCCTTCAGGTTGGTGAACTGTCCGCCCGGCATCTCGTGCAGATAGACTTCCGAGGCCGGCCCTTTGAGGTCGCTTTCAAAGGCAGCGTACTGGTTGCGCACCGCCTCCCAGTAGAACGAAATTTTCCTGATCCATTGCGGGTCGAGACCCGGGTCGCGTTGGGTGCCCTTCAGCGCCTCGACGATGGAGCCGAGGCATGGCTGCGAGGTGTTGCCCGACAGCGAATCCATCGCCGCGTCGATGGCATCGACGCCGCTGTCGACCGCCGCCAACACCGTCGCCGCCGACAGGCCTGACGTGTCATGCGTGTGGAAATGGATCGGCAGGTCGGTCGCCTCGCGCAGCGCCTTGAACAGCACCCGAGCCGCGGCAGGCTTCAATAGCCCGGCCATATCCTTGACGGCGATGATGTGGGCGCCGGCCGCCTGCAGTTCCCTGGTCAGGCCGACATAATATTTGAGGTCGTATTTCGCCCGCGCCGGATCGAGGATATCGCCGGTATAGCAGATCGCCGCTTCGATCAGCTTGCCCTCGGCGCCGACCGCATCCATGGCGACGCGCATGTTCTCGACCCAGTTCAGGCAGTCGAAGACGCGGAACAGGTCGATGCCGCCGGCCGCTGCTTGGCTGACAAAATGCTGCACGACATTGTCGGGATAATTGGTGTAGCCGACACCGTTGGCGCCGCGCAGCAGCATCTGCAGCAAAAGATTGGGCGCAGCCTCGCGCACCAGCGACAGCCGCTCCCATGGATCCTCGGTGAGAAAGCGCATGGCGACGTCGAAGGTCGCGCCGCCCCAGCATTCGAGTGACAGAAGCTGCGGCAGGGCACGCGCATAGGTCCCCGCTATGCCGGCAATGTCATGCGTGCGCATGCGCGTCGCCAGCAGCGATTGATGGCCGTCGCGCATCGTCGTGTCAGTGACCAGCACCTCTTTGCGATCTCGCATCCAGGCGGCGAATTTCTGCGGGCCCAGCACGTCGAGCTTCTGCTTGCTGCCGCCCGGTACGTTGCCGTTGAGATAGGGCACCACGGGTGCGGCCGCATCGGCCTTCGGCTGCGGCCGGCCGCGCGTCTCGGGATGGCCGTTGACAGACACGTCGGCCAGGTAGTTGAGCAGCTTGGTCGCACGGTCCTGCCGCTTGACCTGCTGGAACAGCTCCGGCGTCGTGTCAATGAACTTGGTCGTGTAGGAATTGTCGGCGAAGCTCGGGTGGTTGATGATCGCTTCGAGGAAGGTCAAATTGGTGGCGACGCCGCGGATGCGGAATTCGCGCAGTGCCCGGTTCATGCGGGCGATGGTCTCGGCCGGCGTCGGCGCCCACGCCGTCACCTTCTCCAGCAGCGGATCGTAGAAGCGGGTGATGACCGCGCCCGAATAGGCGGTGCCGCCGTCGAGGCGGATGCCGAAACCCGTCGCGCCGCGATAGGCGGTGATGCGGCCGTAGTCCGGGATGAAGTTGTGTTCGGGGTCTTCCGTGGTGATGCGGCACTGCAAGGCGTGGCCGTTCAGCCTGATGTCCTTCTGTGCCGGCACGCCCGATTCCGGCGTGCCGATGGCAAAGCCGTCGAGGATATGGATCTGCGCCTTGACGATGTCGATGCCGGTCACCTGCTCGGTGACGGTGTGCTCGACCTGGATGCGCGGGTTGACCTCGATGAAGTAGAATTTGCCGGTGTCGGCGTCCTGCAGGAACTCGACCGTGCCGGCGCCGATATAGCTGGTCTCGCGGGCGATCTTCAGCGCATGGCCGCAGAGCTCCTCGCGCTGCGACATTTCAAGATATGGCGCCGGCGCCCGTTCGACGACCTTCTGGTTGCGGCGCTGGATCGAGCAGTCGCGCTCGAACAGGTGCACGGCATTGCCATGCGTGTCGCCCAGCACCTGCACCTCGACATGTCGGGCGCGCTCGATCAGCTTTTCGAGATAGACCTCGTCCTTGCCGAAGGCCGCTTTCGCCTCACGCTTGCCTTCCGTAACCTCGCGGGCAAGGTCGGCTTCGGCGCGGATGGCGCGCATGCCACGGCCGCCGCCACCCCATGATGCCTTCAACATCACGGGGTAGCCGATTTCCTTGGCCAGTTTCTTGACCGCGTCCATGTCGTCCGGCAACGGATCGGTGGCGGGGATCACCGGCACGCCGACCTCGATGGCGAGATTGCGTGCCGCGACCTTGTTGCCGAGCCGGCGCATCGTGTCCGGCTTCGGCCCGATGAAGGTGATGCCGGCCTCGGCACAGGCGTCGGCGAATTCGGGGCTTTCCGACAACAGCCCGTAGCCGGGATGAATGGCATCGGCGCCCGAAAGCCTGGCGACGCGGATCACCTCCTCGATCGACAGATAGCTTTCGATCGGTCCCATGTCCCGGGTCAGATGTGGCCCACGTCCGACCTGGTAGCTCTCGTCGGCCTTGAAGCGGTGCAGGGAGTACTTGTCCTCCTCCGCCCAGATCGCCACGGTCTTGAGGCCGAGTTCGTTGGCCGCGCGAAAAACGCGAATGGCGATTTCGGACCGGTTGGCGACGAGGATCTTCGTGATGGCCAAGGACTGGGCTCCAGCGACGATGAGAAATCGGCGCAATGATTAGCGTGAAAATGCTGCAGTGCAAACAAAATTGACGCACGTTTAAACCGATTGAAATGGAATCTTTGCGACAAAACTCCGTCGCATTCATCCGAACACGCAAAGAAGGCGGCCGGCACTGCCGTTCAAGGCATGATCATTTTCCGGCTAAAGGCCCGGCCGTATCGGCTTTCGGACCCTCTGAACGCAAACGCGGCTCAAAGAAAAATGCCCGGCGCGAGGCGCCGGGCATTCTGTAGAAATCGAGACTGACGAGCTTACATCTTCTGGATGTAGGTGTACTTGCCGTCGTCGCCCTTCTTCCATTCGTACATGACGTAGCCGGGCAGCGTCGGATCGCCCTTGGCGTCATAGGACAGGTCGCCGAGCACGGTCTTGAACGGGCCGTTTTCATGCAGCGCCTTGGCAACTGCCTGCGGGTCGTTTGACTTGGCAGCGGTCGCTGCTTCGGCGATCGCCTGAACGGCAGCGTAGGAGTAGAGCGTATAGGCTTCCGGCTCGAAGCCTTGCGCGCGGAACTTCTCGACGAGTTCCTTGTTGGCGGGGATCAGGCGCGGATCGGGGCCGAACGTGTTGAGCGTGCCCGCAACCGCGTCGCCCGCGATGGAAGCCAGCTCGTTCGACACGATGCCATCGCCGGAAACCAACGTCGCCTTGAGGCCCTGGTCGGCCGCCTGACGGATGATCAGGCCGGCTTCGGTGTGCAGGCCGCCCCAATAGATGATGGAAACGCCGGCTTCCTTCATCTTGGCGATCAGTGCCGAGAAGTCCTTGTCGCCGACGTTGATGCCTTCGTACATGACTTCCGTCACGCCGGCGGCATTCATCGCCTTCTTGGTTTCGTCGGCGAGGCCCTGACCATAGGTGGTCTTGTCGTGCACGACGGCGATCTTGGCGTCCTTGAAGTTCGCGGCGAGATAGGCGCCGGCGATGCTGCCCTGCTGGTCATCGCGTCCGCAGGTGCGGAACACGTTCCACAGGCCGCGCTCGGTGAATTGCGGGTTGGTCGCGGCCGGCGTCACTTCGACGATGCCGTTTTCCGCATAGACTTCCGATGCCGGAATCGAGACGCCGGAGTTGAAGTGGCCGACCACGAACTTGACGCCGTCACCGACGAACTTGTTGGCGACCGAGATGCCCTGCTTCGGATCGGAGACGTCGTCGCCGACTTCGAGCTTGATCTGCTCGCCGTTGATGCCGCCCTTGGCATTGATGTCGGCGACAGCCGCTTCCGCACCCTTCTGCAGCTGCGCGCCGAAGGCCGCGTTCGGGCCGGTGATCGGGCCGGCGACGCCCATCATTACGTCAGCCCACGCGGCACCATTGAACGCGACGAGCGCGGTCAGGGCGACGGCGGACAAAAGTGACTTTTTCATTTAAACGCTCCCATTTACGGAGTGGGCGTGGATGAAGCTTTCATGCGATGCCCACCCTTATCGCAGAAAGCATAGTTTGCCGATTTTCAGGCACTTGTCACGCCGATTCAATTCCGAAGCGACGTTAATGATGAACGTCAACCTTTCGGTTTCCAGCTCAAGATTGAAGCTCTTTCGTAGAGCCAATTATACTGTGTCACCATCTGGTTGGTGCGCGTGTATTGATAGCCGACGAAGCCGAGGATCATCAGTACGATGGTGTCGACGATGTAGTAGTGCAGCGAGAACATCGTGCCGCCGAACAGCGCGTGATGGATGAATCGGATGCCGAGGCCGAGGCCCAGCATGTAGGCGAACAGCTGGATGAAGCTGCGCCATGTCTGGGCGCTGGCCTTGCCGGTCATCCACGCCGCCCAGCCGCCCAGCAGACAGGTGACGAAGAAGAACTGCCAGATCGACGGCTCCTCGTAGAGTATGCCCTGCATGGTGAAGTCTCCTTAGCATGATCCCGAAAAGTTGCAGACTTTTCGGAAAAGATCATGCGACAAACAAACAACTTGGAGCGGAATACCGCATGCACACATTCCGCTGCAAACTCAGTGATGTCCGCCTTCGAGATAGGCGGCGCGCACTTCCGGATTGGCGAGCAGTTCCTTGCCGGTGCCGCTCATCGTCACATTGCCGTTGACCATGACATAGCCGCGCGCGGCGAGTTTCAGCGCGCCGAAGGCGTTCTGCTCGACCAGGAACACGGTCAGCCCCTGGGTGCGGTTCAGTTCGCGGATGGCGTCGAAGATCTGCTTGACGATCAGCGGCGCCAGACCCAGCGATGGTTCGTCGAGCAAAAGCAGCTTCGGCCGCGCCATCAGCGCGCGTCCGATCGACAGCATCTGCTGCTCGCCGCCCGACAGCGTGCCGCCGCGCTGGGCGATGCGCTCCTTCAGCCGCGGAAACAGGGCAAACACCTTCTCGACGTCCTCATCATAGTGCTTGAGGTTGTCGAGGCTGGCGCCCATCTGCAGGTTTTCCATCACCGTCATGCGCGGGAAAATACGGCGCCCCTCCGGCGACTGGGCAATGCGCAAGCGGGCGATCTCGTGCGTCGGCATCTGGGTGATGTCGGTGCCGGCAAAGGTGATGGTGCCGGCGCGAGCGCGCGGCGCGCCGAAAATGGTCATCATCAGCGTCGACTTGCCGGCGCCATTGGCGCCGATCAGCGCCACGATCTCACCCTGGTTGACGGTGACATCGACACCGTTCAACGCCCGGATGTTGCCGTAATAGGTCTGCACGCCCTTGATATCGAGCAGCGTTGTCGCGGCCATCACTTGCCCCCTCCACGCTTGCCTGCCACAGGCTTGGCAGCGGTCGTACTCTTCCCGGAAGCATGGCTGGTCGCCACCTTGCCCGCATCGACGCGGCGCGAGAATTCCGTGTTCTTGCCCTGGGCGAGCAGCTTGGCCTGCTTGACCCATTCCTCACGTGCGATGCGTCCGTCAAAGGCGAGATAGGCTTCGGCGGCCTCGACGTCGGCCTTTTTCCAGGCGCCGATCTGGTCGAAGTGGAAGATGCCGTGATGGTTGAGCTTCTTCTCGTTGACCGTACCGATGCCCTTGATGCGGGTCAGGTTGTCGGCCTTGCCGCCGCGAGGCGCTGTCAACCGATTGGAGATTCCCCCAGCCGTCGCCGCCGGAGCCTTGGCTGCCGGTTTGGCCGGTGCGGTCGACTTCGCCGCCGTGCCGGTTGCCGCTTTTGACGCCGCTTTCGGAGCAGGCTTTGCCTTCGCCGCCGGAACCGGGGTCGCAGCCGGCGAGACCGCCTTGTTTACTGCGGCGAGCGACCTTGCGTCGACCTGACCGGCCTTTGATGCGCCCTTGGCCACCGTGACCCGCTCGCCCGAACTGTGGCCGACCGTGTCGGTCACCGGCCCGGCGAGATACGAAGACGATGTCCCCGGACCATGCGCGGCATCCGGCCCTGTATCGAGCTGTTCGATGACGTCTTCGTCGCCGACTTCGGTGAGAACCGCCTCGACTTCCTCGTCGTCGACGCCGAGATACGCGGCGATGACGCGCGGATCGGTGCGCACAGATTGCGGGCTTCCGTCGGAGATCTTGCGGCCATATTCCAGCACCACGACATGGTCGGATATCTGCATGACCACCGACATGTCGTGTTCGATCAACAGGATCGAGGTGCCCGTGGTGCTCTTGATGTCGATCAGCAGTTCGTTGAGCGCCGCCGATTCCTTCGGATTGAGACCGGCCGCCGGCTCGTCCAGGCACAGAAGCTCCGGACCCGTGCACATGGCGCGGGCGATCTCGAGGCGGCGCTGCGCACCATAGGGCAGGTCGCCGGCCGGATCGTCGGCACGGTCGACAAGATCGGCCTTCTCCAGCCAGTGCTTGGCAAGCTCGACCGATTCGGCCGAGGCCTTGCGGTAGCTGCTGAAGCCGAACAGGCCAAGGATCGTATAGCCCGATGCCTTCATCAGCTTGTTGTGCTGGGCAACCAAAAGGTTCTCCAGGAGCGTCATGCCCGAGAACAGGCGGATGTTCTGGAAGGTGCGCGCCACCTTGGCGCGCGCCGGGATCTCATGGTTGGGCAGACGTTCGAGCAAATAGCTCGATCCGTCGTTGCGGTTGAGCGTGATCATGCCTTCAGACGGCTTGTAGAAGCCGGTGATGCAGTTGAACACGGTGGTCTTGCCGGCGCCGTTGGGTCCGATCAGTGCGGTGATCTCGCCGCGCCTGGCGGTAAAGGACAGGTCGCCGATGGCGACCAGGCCGCCGAACTTCATCGACAGGTGATCGACCTGCAGGATGGCCTCGTTCATGGATGTGCTCGCATTCATCAGCCGTGCCCTTCCTTAGTGAAGGAGCCAGAGACAGCTCTTCGCACCTTGAGGAAGGCGGTCGGTTCGCGACTGCCGACGAAACCGCGCGGCTTCCACAGCATGACGATGACCATGGCCATGCCGAACAGAAGCATGCGGTAGAGTTCCGGGGTGAAGTCTGGCCCGAAGATCTGCTTGAGGAAGTCGAGTTCACGCAGCGCCTCGGTGCCGCCGATCATCACCATTGCGGCAACCGCTATGCCGACTAGCGAGCCCATGCCGCCGAGCACGACGATTGCGAGGATAATGGCCGATTCCAGGAAGACGAAGGATTCCGGGCTGACGAAGCCTTGCCGCGCGGCGAAGAAGGAGCCGGCGAAGCCACCGAACATGGCGCCTGTGGCAAAAGCCGTGAGCTTGGTTGTCGTCGTGTTGATGCCCAGAGACCGGCAGGCGATCTCGTCCTCGCGCAGCGCTTCCCATGCGCGGCCGACCGGCAGGCGCCGCAGCCGGATGGTGACGAAGGCGGTAAGCAGGCACAGGCCCAGGATCAGGTAATAGAGGAAAATCTTGTAATACGCACCCGACTGGGCGATGCCCAACACCTTGGCGATGTAGTTCGGGTCCGACACGTTGAACGACATCAGGCCGAAGAAGCTCACCTTGGGAATGCCGGAAATGCCGGCCGACCCGTTGGTGACCTCGCGCCAGTTGATCAGCACCAACCGGATGATCTCGCCGAAAGCCAGCGTGACGATCGCCAGATAGTCGCCGCGCAGGCGCAGCACCGGGAAGCCGAGCAGCACCCCCCAGAAGGCGGCCATGGCACCCGCTGCCGGCAGCAGGATCCAGAACGACAGGCCGTATTGGGTGCCGAGCAACGCATAGGCGTAGGCGCCAATCGCATAAAAGGCGACGTAGCCGAGATCGAGCAGGCCGGCGAGGCCGACGACGATGTTCAGGCCCCAGGCCAGCATCACATAGATCAGGATCTGGATGCCGAAATTATCGACCCATTTCAGCGAACCCTGCAGCCCTCCGACAATCGACCAGGCACTCAGCGACAGCACCGCGACCACGAGGATCGGGTACAGCACAAGCGCGGCAATGCCGAGTTTGGTGAAGTTGGCATGGATGAAGGCCCTGAAATAATAGATCACGCAAGCCAGCACATAGATGACAGCCAAAGCGCGCAGGAATTGCAGATAGCCGGCCGGCTCAGCTCCCACCCATCCGGCGAGAGAGCTGTTGAACACGAATAGCAGTGCCGCGGCGATGATGGCCACGAAGAAGGCAGGCAACTGGAAGAAGCGTGACGCCACACTGACCGGCAGCAGGCCGGTGGCGACGTCGGTGATCTTCTGGTTGGCCATGAAGGGCTGGCCATAAGCGACATAAAGAAACCGCCCGACAGCCGTGGCGATCACCACTGCGGCAAGCAGGCCCCAGCGCGTCGTCAGGACCAGTTCATTGGAAATGTTCTGGCCCGTCTTCAGGCCGATGAACAGCACGAAGAGGCCGAACGATATGGCGCCGGCATAAAGCGCCTCGCGCGTGGCGCGCTGCACGGGGGTGGCGACGCTGTCGCGCTCCGGAGAAACGGTGACGGCCATGGTCTCAGACCTTTTCGACTTCTGGCCGGCCCAATATGCCGGAAGGCAGGAAGATCAGCACGATCGCCAGGATCGAGAACGCCGCGACGTCCTTGTAGTCGATCGAGAAATAGGCCGACCACATGCTCTCGATGAAGCCGATCATCAGCCCGCCGAGTACCGCACCCGGCAGCGAACCGATGCCACCCAGCACCGCCGCCGTGAAGGCTTTCACGCCAGGCGTGAAGCCGTCCGAGAAGGCAATGACGCCGTAATACATCAGGAACAAAGTGCCGGCGACCGCGGCAAGGGCCGCACCCATGATGAAGGTGATCGAGATGGTGCGGTCGACATCGATGCCGAGCAGCGCCGCCATCTTGCGGTCCTGCTCGCAGGCCCGTTGCGCCCGCCCAAGCGAAGTCCTGTTGACCAGATACCAGAACAGCGCCAAGAGCAGCGCCGTGACGACGACGATGATGATCTGCTTTAGCGACACGCTGATGCCGTTGATGTTGTAAACCTGCGAAACCATCGGCGGGATCGGCTTGTTGCGCGGCCCTTGCGTCACCTGGACGAAGTTCGACAGCGCGATCGACATGCCGATGGCGGTGATCAGCGGCGCCAGCCGGAACGAACCGCGCAGCGGCCGGTATGCCACCTTCTCGATCGTCCAATTGTAAAGGCTGGTGAGCAGCATCGCCACGATCATCATGACCAGCAGCGCCACCACAACCGGCACCGAATAGAACAGCGCGCCAAGGATCAGGAAAACGATCAGCGCCGTGAAGGCGCCCACCATGAAGATATCGCCATGGGCGAAATTGATCATGCCGATGATGCCGTAGACCATCGTGTAGCCGATCGCGATCAGCCCATAGATCGATCCCAGCGTCAGCCCGTTGATAAGCTGCTGGACAAAGTACTGCATGTGTACATGGCTCCCCTGGAATGTCGCCCATGCAGACGCATTCCTTTTCGTATTTCCCCTAGTCGTAAAGTTTCGAGCCCGGATTGCAACGTCATTTTTCAATCGTCATGCGTGTTTTCGCGGCACGCCGTTCGATTGCCCGTTTTCTCCTATCCGACCCCTGGACTATCGCGGACCCTACCATTGGCATAACGCAATGTCTTTGACGATTCGGTCGCATCATGCGCCCAATTTCGAAGAAATCGCCGTAAAAATTAGGTGATGAGAAGAATCGTTGCGCTGCTGACACGCTCCGTTTTTCGTTCCGTTTCTTTCCCCTGGGTCAGGTTTCCCTTCACTTGACCACAAAACCATACGCGAACGGATCGCGGTCGTCGATGAAGATGGTGTTCAATCCGATCATCCGCGCCCAGCCGCCGATCGAGGGAATGATGGCCGGTTTGCCGGCGACGGTGACATCCTTTTCGACCTTGCCCTTGAACAGCGAACCGATGATTGATTCATGGACGAAGCTGTCGCCGGCCTTGAGTTTGCCCTTGGCATGAAGCTGCGCCATGCGCGCCGAGGTACCGGTGCCGCATGGTGAGCGGTCGATCGCCTTGTCGCCATAGAACACGGCATTGCGCGCGTCGGCCCCGGCCACGGTCGGCTTGCCGGTCCACAGCATGTGCGACAGCCGGTTGATGCCCGGGTTCTCGGGATGCACGAAGGAATATTTTTCGTTGAGCCGTTGCCGCACCACCGGACTCCAGGCGATGAAGTCTCCCGCCGAATAGTCGGCCATGTCGCGATAATTCTTCTGCGGCTCGACGATGGCGTAGAAATTGCCGCCATAGGCGACATCGACGGTGATTTCGCCGAGCTGCGGGCATTCGACCGTCAAGCCCTCGGCGTAGAGGAAGGATGGCACATTGGTGATGCGCACCTCTTCGACATAGTCGCCGACCTGCTTGTATTCGGCAATGACCAGGCCGGCCGGCGTGTCGAGCCTGAGCACGCCCGGCGTCTTCGGTTTGATCAGCCCGTGCTCGATCGCCATCGTCACCGTGCCGATGGTGCCATGTCCGCACATCGGCAGACAGCCGGAGGTTTCGATGAACAGGATGGCGATATCGCAATCCTCGCGCGTCGGCGGATAGAGGATGGAGCCGGACATGACGTCATGGCCGCGCGGTTCGAACATCAGCCCGGTGCGGATCCAGTCATACTCGGCCAGAAAATGCGCCCGCCGCTCCATCATCGTCGAGCCCTGAAGCAACGGGCCGCCGCCGGCGACTAGGCGCACCGGATTGCCGCAGGTGTGGCCGTCTATGCAGAAGAAGGATTTCTTGGCCATGACGCTCCTCGAAAATCAAAATCGTTGTGGACTGAAGGAAGCCAGATCGATGGGCGGAGTCTGCCCCAGGACAAGATCTCTGATCAACCGTCCGGTGGCCGCGGCCTGGGTCAGGCCGAGATGGCCGTGGCCGAACGCATAGATCACCGACCGCTTTCCTGGCGCGCCGCCGATGACGGGCACGGAATCCGGCAGCGACGGACGAAAACCCATCCATTCGCGCCCGCCCGTGGGATCGAGCCCCGGCAGGAATTTCTGCGCCTTCTGCAGCAGTGCTTTCGACCTGTTGTAATTGGGCGGCCGCTCGATGCCGCCGAGTTCAACGGCGCCGCCGACGCGCAGGCCCGTTTCGAGCGGCGTGATGACGAAGCCATGGCCGGAGAAGATCAGCATCCGCTTCACGTCGAAGGCGGTCGTTGGCAACGTCGTGTTGTAGCCGCGCTCGGTCTCCAGCGGAATGCGATCGCCAAGTTGCCGCGCCAGCAGATGCGACCAGGCGCCGGCGGCGATGACAAGGTGTCGGGCCTGCCTTGTCGTGCCGTCCGCCAACGTCAGTGTCGCACCATTCTGATCCGCCACGACTTGGCTGATCCGAGCCAGCTCAAAGCGGGCGCCCTTGGCCTGTGCATGGGCCCACACCGCCTTGCCGAGCAGTTTCGGATCGGCGACCGTCTTCCATCCCGGCACGAATGTGCCCTTGATGAAGCGCGGCGATAGCCCCGGCTGCAAGGCGGCCAGTTCCTCGCCCTCGACATGGCGGAAGCCGATGCCGAAACGCTCACGCGCCGCCCAGCCATGCAGCCCAGCCTGAAACTCGGCCCCGCTTTCGTAGAGCTCCAGTGAGCCGTCCTCGCGCAGCATCGAGCGCGTACCGGAGCGATCGAGCAGGCCCATCCATTCCGCTTCGGCGAGCTTCATCATGCCGGCTTGAGCGGCAAGGCTCGCCTCGTATTTTCCCGGCGTACCGGCGCGCCAGAAGCGGATCAGCCAGGGCAAAAGCTTCGGCAGATAGGCGGGCGGGATGCTGAGCGGGCCGAGCGGATCGGCCAGCCATTTCGGCAGCTGCCGCATCATGCTCTTATGGGCCAGCGGCAGCACGTCGGAAAAGGCAAAGGCGGCGGCGTTGCCGGAGCTCGTCTCCTCGCAAATGCCAGTGCGATCGAAGATCGTGACCTTGCGCCCCGCCTCGGCCAGAGACGCGGCGGCGCAGATGCCGATGATGCCGCCACCGACGATGGCGATGTCGATTGCAGCATCGTTGCTCATGACCGCGCGCCGCGCTGCATGTCCCGACCTTCGCATCGATCCTTGCAGCCAGCCCCCTCATCCGACCCTTCGGGCCACCTTCTCCCCGGTTGGGAGAAGAGGCTGACGCCGGCGTTGGCGACCTCTTCTCCCCTCGGGGAGAAGGTGGCCGCGTAGCGGTCGGATGACGGGGACTGCGGCATTGCGACCCTTAGAACTGCGGCAGCTTCGGCCGCACGGCGAGCGCATCCTTGACGATCTTCTCGACTGCCTTGCGGCGCTCGCCCGTCAGCGGCTGGCGCGGCATGCGCACGCGGTCATTTGTGTTGATCGCGAACACTTCGGCAAGCTTGATGTTTTGTACCAGATAGGTCGAAACATCCAGATCGAGCAGCGGCCGGAACCAGCGGTAGATGGAGAGCGCCTCCTCGCGACGGCCCTGCTTCATCAGCTGGTAGATGGCGACGGTCTCGCGGGGGAACGCGGTGACCAGTCCGGCCACCCAGCCGATGGCGCCGACCGACAGCGCCTCGAAGGCCAGGTTGTCGACACCGGTGAACAGGTCGTAGCGGCTGCCCAGGCGATTGATGATCTCGGTCGAACGACGGATGTCGTCCGAGGATTCCTTGATCGCGACAAAGCGCTTGTCCGACGCCAGTTCCTCCATCTGGTCGACGGTGACGTCGACGCGGTAGGCGAGCCGGTTGGAGTAGATCATGACCGGCAGGTCGCCGGCCTGCGCGACGGCGCGCAGGGCCGCGACCGTCTCTTCCGCATTGGTGTGATAGATTGGGCTCGGCACCACCATCAGGCCGTTGGCACCTTCCTTGGCGGCGCGCTTCGCGATGCTGGCGGCCTCGCGGGTGCCGGCCTCGTTGACGGTCAGCAGCACCGGCTTCTTGCCTGCAACTTTCTGCGCGGTCTTCAGCACCTCGATCTTCTCGTCGGGCGACAGCATCGGCCCTTCGCCAAGCGACCCACAGACGATGATGCCGTCGCAGCCGGCCTCCATCTGCAGGTTAAAGCAGCGCTCCATCTCGGCATGATCGAGACGATCATCCGCGGTGAATTTGGTCGTGACGGCAGGAAAAACTCCGTTCCACATGATCATTGCTCCATCTGATATATCAGCCATATATCTGTTAAGAAACGGTCTGTCAATACGGATTCCGTTATGATATATTCAAGATATATCAGGAGAGCGCGTTTGATATCCGTGGAAGCAAGCATCCCAACCGAGCCGGCCGCGACCAGAGCCTATCATGTGCTCGAGCACATGATCGTCACGCTCGAACTGGCGCCGGCGAGCTTCGTCACCGAGGGCGCCCTGATCGACAGGCTCGGGCTTGGCAGGACGCCGGTGCGCGAAGCGATCCAGCGGCTGGCCTGGGAAGGGCTGCTCGACGTGCGGCCGCGCGCCGGCATCGCGATCGCTCCACTCCATCCCGGCGACTGGCTGCGCGTGCTCGATGCGCGCCGCGGCGTCGAGGTGGTCCTGGCCCGTTCGGCCGCCCGCTTCGTCACCCGCGAGGCCGCCGACCTGTTTCACGAAGCAGCGCTCGCCATGCAGAAGGCGGTCATCTCGGGCAACGTGCTTGCCTTCATCCAGGCCGACAAGGCACTCGACGAAGCACTGGCGCTGGCCGCTGACAATCCGTTCGCCGCCCGTTTGGCCGCCCCCTTGCAGACTCACAGCCGCCGTTTCTGGTTCCGCTACAAGGCCGACACTGGTCTTGCCGAATCCGCCGAGCACCATGTCGCGCTGATCCGCTCGATCCTCGACGGCGACGAGGAGGCCGCGGCCAAGGACGCCAAGCGCCTGATGGCGCTGCTGCGCGGCCACGCCGAGGTGGCCGCAACGCGCTGATCGAACGGTTCAGATCCCTTGCGCCGTCGCCGTGACGGTGACGGTATTCTCCCATCCGTCACCGGTCGCGAAGATGCAGCTTCGGCCCTGCACGTCGGTCGCCAGCATGGTCCATGTCCCGCTTGCCGAAACATAGACCTCGGCAATGGCGGCTTGCCCGACCACACCGTGGCCGATCTGCTTGTGTTGAAAGGCCTGCGCCAATCCCGCGACAAGATACTATGGCCCCCGCAGATGAATAGCGCCCGCGCGGATAGAGTCGACAGCGCCAGTGTGGCGCCGATCACGGCTCCTGATCCATCGAAACGAAAATTTGTGTGCCATCTGGCACCCCTTTCGCCTTGACGTTCCGGCAAAGGGGGCACATGGGCAGCCTTAATATGCCGGGACGTTCCAGGTGAGGTCTCGATGCGAAAACAAGCATCCTTGCCGCGCGTTGCGAGGCGCAATCCGCGTCAGGCTTCCGGCTCGCGAAGTGCTGCCCATTTCAGCAGTGCGTCGAGAGCCGGACATAGCGCCTGCCCCCAGTCGGTCAGGCAATATTCGACCTTCGGTGGCACCTGATGATGGACGATGCGGCGGACAATTCCGTCGGCCTCCATCTGCCGCAGCTGCTGGATCAGCATCTTCTGCGAGATCGCCGGGATCGCCCGTTCGAGATCGGAAAAGCGCAGCACCTTGCCGCCGAACAGGTGAAACAGGATCACCAGCTTCCAGCGGCCTTCGAGGATGCGCAGCACATTCTCGACGCCGCTCGCCGCCGACAACGGCGTCAACGCTTCGCCCTTGCTTTCAGACCCAACCTTACTTTCAGGTAAGTACCTTACTTTTACGTCGGTTCTTGTCATTTTTTCAGTTTATCTCATTTTAGGAGCCGAACAAGGCCGCAGACCTTCCAGAACTGGGACCGGAGATGAAATGATGACCGCAAAACTTCCTCAGCCGCTGACCGACTATTTCGCCGCCAAGAACAGGCATGACATCGACGCCATGCTCGTCTCTTTCTCATCGGACGCCAGGGTCAGGGACGAAGGCGAAACCCATCGGGGTCCGGCCGCCATCCGCAGCTGGATGGAAGCAACGACAAGCAAATACCGGGTGACCGTCGAGGTCGTCGACGCGACAGTCAATGGCGATGCATGGCGGATCGCCGGCATCGTCTCAGGCAATTTCCCCGGCAGCCCGGCGACGCTCCATTACAATTTCACCCTGGCCGATGACCGGATCACACGGCTGGAGATCGGCGCATGACCATCGCGCAGAAATTCACCGTCGACGATCGGGAATTTGCCGGCAAGCGCATTCTGGTCACCGGCGGCACCAAGGGTGCCGGCGAGGCCATCGTTGCCAGGCTTTCGGCGGCGGGCGCGGCCGTCCTTACCACTGCCCGCTCGGCGCTTCCCGATGCGCTATCGCCAAAGCTGTTTGTGCAGGCCGATGTGAGCACTTTGGCAGGTACCGAAACAGTGGCCGCAGAGGTCATGGAGCGGCTTGGTGGCGTCGACATCATCGTGCACAGCGTCGGCGGGTCGAAGAGCCCCGGTGGCGGATTTGCCGGACTGACCGATCAGCTCTGGCAGGACGAACTCAGCCTCAACCTGCTGGCGGCGGTGCGGCTCGACCGCCTGCTTGTCCCGCACATGATCGAGCAAGGCTCAGGCGCGATCGTCCACATATCGTCGATCCAGCGCCGCCTGCCGCTGCACGAATCCACCATCGCCTATGCGGCGGCGAAGGCAGCCCTTTCCACCTACAGCAAGGCGCTGTCCAAGGAGCTCGGCCCAAAAGGCATCCGTGTCAACACCGTGGCGCCGGGCTGGATCCACACTTCCGCTTCGGAAGCCATGGTGAAGCGATTGGCCGCCCATTCCGGTTCGGATGAGGAAACCGCGCGCCAAGGCATCATGGATGCGCTGGGCGGCATCCCGATCGGCCGGCCGGCATGGCCGCACGAGGTCGCCGAGCTGGTGGCATTCCTTGTTTCGGACCGCGCCTCGGCAATCCACGGCGCCGAATACGTCATCGATGGCGGCACGATCCCAATCGTGTGAGGAAGATGGCGGGCACTCAGAAACGAAAAAGGCGGGATGAACCCGCCTTTCCGCTATTCGAATGTTTTTCGGGCTCAGTTCATCGTCGGGATGACGAATTCCGCACCGTCCTTGATACCGGACGGCCAGCGTGAGGTCACCGTCTTGGTCTTGGTGTAGAAGCGGAAGGCGTCCGGACCGTGCTGGTTGAGGTCGCCGAAGGAGGACGCCTTCCAGCCGCCGAAGGTGTAATAGGCGATCGGCACTGGGATCGGCACGTTGATGCCGACCATGCCGACCTGAACCCGCGAGGCGAAGTCGCGCGCGGCATCGCCGTCACGGGTGAAGATGGCGACGCCATTGCCCATCTCGTGGTCGTTGGCGAGCTTGATCGCGCTCTCATAGGTCGGCGCGCGCACCACCGAGAGCACCGGCCCAAAGATCTCTTCCTTGTAGATGCGCATGTCAGCGGTGACGTTGTCGAACAGGCAGCCGCCCATATAGTAGCCGTCTTCATAGCCCTGCATGGAGAAGCCGCGGCCGTCGACCACCAGCTTGGCGCCTTCCTTGACGCCGGTGTCGACATAGCCCTTGACCCGCTCCAGGGCCTGCGCAGTGACCAGAGGGCCGAAATCGGCGGAAGAGTCGGTCGAAGGACCGACCTTCAGGCCTTCGACGCGCGGGATCAGCTTTTCCATCAGCCGGTTGGCGGTGTCGTTGCCGACCGGGACCGCCACCGAGATCGCCATGCAGCGTTCGCCGGCCGAGCCGTAGCCGGCGCCGATCAGCGCGTCGACGGTCTGGTCCATGTCGGCATCGGGCATGATGATCATGTGGTTCTTGGCGCCGCCGAAGCACTGCACGCGCTTGCCGGCGGCGGTGCCGCGCGAATAGATGTAATGGGCGATCGGCGTCGAGCCGACAAAGCCGATGGCCTTGATATCGGGATCGTCGAGGATGGCGTCGACCACGTCCTTGTCGCCGTTGACGACGTTGAGGATACCTGCCGGCAGGCCGGCCTCGAGGAACAGTTCGGCGATGCGCATCGGCACGCCGGGGTCGCGCTCCGACGGCTTCAGGATGTAGGCATTGCCGCAAGCGATGGCAGGCGCGATCTTCCACAGCGGGATCATCGCCGGGAAGTTGAACGGCGTGATGCCGGCAACGACGCCGAGCGGCTGACGCATCGAATAGACGTCGATGCCGGGGCCGGCGCCGTCGGTGAATTCACCCTTCATCATATGCGGCGCGCCGATGCAGACTTCGACAACTTCGAGGCCGCGCTGGATGTCGCCCTTGGCGTCTGAGATCGTCTTGCCGTGCTCACGCGCCAGGATGTCGGCCAGTTCGTCATAGTCACGGGCGGCCAGTTCGAGGAATTTCATCAGCACGCGCACGCGGCGCTGCGGGTTGGTTGCCGCCCATTTGGGCTGTGCTGCCTTGGCATTCTCGACAGCCGCGCGCAGTTCCGCCTGCGAAGCCAGTGCCACCGTGCCGCGCACGGAGCCGTCCATCGGCTGCATGACATCCTGCTTGCGGCCGCTGGTCCCGGCGACATGCTTGCCGCCGATGAAATGACCGTAGTCGATCATGATTTCTCTCCCTTTGTTTGTGATGCCGTATTGTCCGCCTTTGCCCGGCGGATGGCAACGCGACGGAGAACGTAACCGTTGTGCGGAAAATAGATAACGATTGACGGATGAGCATCAATTCCCGCAAATGACGGGATGCAATTGCTGCCACGGATTGAGAGATTGAGTTCCTTCACAGAACGCAGCGTCGGCGATTGTCATCCGGACCATTCCCATGAACTGGGATGACGTCCGCATCTTCCTTGCCGTGGCGCGAGCGGGCCAGATTCTTGGCGCGGCCAAACGGCTGGAACTCAACCACGCCACCGTCTCGCGCCGCATCGCCGCGCTCGAGGACGCGCTGCGGACAACGCTGTTTCGCCGACTGACCACCGGCAGCGAGCTAACGCCGGCCGGCGAGCGCTTTCTCGACATTGCCGAGCGGATGGAGGGCGACATGATCGCCGCGCGCTCGACCGTTGCCGGCGAAGGCGACGATGTCTCCGGCACGGTGCGTATCGGCGCGCCGGACGGTTTTGGCGTTGCCTTCCTGGCCAAGCGCCTCGGCGCATTGACCGCCCTGCACCGCGAACTGACGATCCAGTTAGTGCCGGTACCGCGCTCCTTCTCCCTGTCGCGCCGCGAGGCCGACATTGCCATCACTGTCGAGCGGCCGACGGAGGGCCGGCTGGTGGCGGGTAAGCTGGTCGACTACTCGCTCGGGCTGTTTGCCTCGCGCGCCTATGCCGAGGCGCATGGCTTGCCCCAAACCGCCGCCGGGCTTGGCCAGCACACACTGATCGGTTACGTGCCGGACCTCATCGTCAGCCCCTCACTCGACTACGCGGCCGAATTCAGCGCGGACTGGCGCACCAGCTTCGCCATCTCCTCTGCGCTCGGCCAGGCCGAAGCGGTGCGTTCGGGCGCCGGCATTGGCATCCTGCACACCTTCGTCGCCCGCTCGATGCCGGAGCTGATCCCCGTCGACATCGTGGCACCGATCCGCCGCGCCTACTGGCTGGTCTATCATGAATCGGTCAGACCCCTGCGCCGCGTCCAGATCGTCGCCAGCTTCATCATCAAGGCGGTGGAGCGGGAGCGGGGCCTGTTCACCTGATTTCGTAAGCCGGTAAAGCAAATCCGCCATTTAGGGCGGGTCGAGCACAAACGAATTCACCACACGCTCAACCTTGTCTGCCAATGGCGCCCATCTCTGCGCCACCTCTTCGGCGCTTCCGGCTATCAACGAGCAATTGACGTAACCGTAACGCGCGCCCCGAATTGAAAACGCAATCCTGGAATGGCCGTGCAGGCTGACAGTCTCATAGCTAACCGTGTAGTCCAAATCGGCAACGCGCACAGGGTAGCCGTCCGGAAACCTTGCAAGCCTGTCATTGCTGAAATCGGCAGTGCTGAACGATTTGCCCATCATCGTCTTCCAGGTGTCCATCGACCAGCCCTCGATGAACTTACGCGGATCGGATGGCGAACCCGGTGCGAACGGGTTGTAAAGCGAGCTAGATACCATGCAGGTAAGGCCCTGATTGTCGGGTTTTATGGTCAGCCGCAGCGCTTCGTCGGAAGACCGCTCGTTGAACCAACCCTCGGGAAAAGTCAGCGAAAACCCGATATCCTGATCATGGATCGTTTTGTCGGCGGCGTTGGCCACCGAGGCGGCGGACACCAATCCAACAATCGCGAGGAGAAGGCAGATGCGCATCGCTGGTACTCGCAAATGCCCGGCGAGGGTGGCGCCTTCCAGGCAGGTTGTGCCGACACGACAATAGCTCAGGCGGATCAGCAACGCCGCCTTTTCCTTGCCACAGAACCGGCCAACGTGTCATCAGGCATGCTGCGCCGGCCTGAGCGGGGTCGCCGACGGCGCCCGCCCCTCAGGCACGGCGCGGCACTTCATTTCGGTGCCCTACGACCATGGCCATGCGCTGGAAGATTATTTCGTTGAGCTGGTCGACGCCGCCCACCATATCCACATCGTCAATCCCTACCTCAACCTGACGCCCAAGCTTGCCCAGGCTGTCGACCGGGCGCTCACCCGCGGCATCAGGATCGACATTGTCGGCCGCATCGATCTCAAGGGCGATATCGGCGGCAGGTTCCTCACGGCGCTCAACGAGCTGTTCGTCGAAAAATATGGCGACCGCATCACCATCCGCGAGTTCAAGGCGCCGGATGTCGTGCTGCATTCCAAGATCATGATGATCGACGAAAGGCTGGTGGCCATCTCGTCGGTCAATCTCAAACAACCGCAGCTTCTTCCACGATTCGGAGAACGGCATGATGGTGCTGGACCCGGCCTTCTACGCCAGAATGAAGCCGATCTATGACGACTATGTCGCCCACTCAAACCCGGTCGCCGCCAATGTGACGATCCCGTGGCCTATCGGCTGCTGTTCGACGAGGATTGGGTCAGGCAAGCGTTCTGACCAACGCACGCCCTATCGCAGATAGCGCTCCTGCGCGAGGTCGCGGACATCGATGTCCGGCACCCGGCTGGAGATGATGTCGGCCAGCACCTTGCCCGAGCCGCAAGCCATGGTCCAGCCAAGCGTGCCGTGGCCGGTGTTGAGATAGAGATTGGAAAGCTCGGTGCGGCCGATCAGCGGCGGACCATCCGGCGTCATCGGCCGCAGCCCGCACCAGAACGTCGCGTCCCGCATCGCGCCGGCGCCCGGAAAAAGATCGCCGACCGAGTGTTCCAGCGTGCGGCGCCGCGATTCATGCAGCCGCAGGTCGAAGCCGGAAATCTCTGCCGTGCCGCCAACCCGGATGCGGTTCCCGAGCCGGGTGATCGCCACCTTGTAGGTCTCGTCCATCACCGTCGACACGGGTGCCGCGGCGGCGTCCTTGATCGGCACGGTGATCGAATAGCCCTTGACCGGATAGACCGGGATCGGCCGTTTCACCCGTCGCATGAACCCTGCCGAATAACTCCCCAGCGCCATCACATAGGCGTCGGCGGCTTTCCAACCCTTGCTGGTGCTCAGATTGGTAATGCGGTTGCGGCTGCGGATGATACGCCAGATCGTCACGTCGTATTCGAACTTGACGCCGCGCGCCACACAGAGTTCGGCCAGCCTGTCGGTGAACATCTTGCAGTCGCCGGTCTCGTCGTGCGGCAGCCTAAGGCCGCCGACGAACTTTTCGCGCACCCCGGCCAGGCCCGGCTCCGCCGCGATGCAGCCGTCCTGATCGAGGATCTCGTAAGGCACACCATACTTCTTCAGCACCTCGACATCGCCACCGGTGCCGTCGAGCTGCTTTTGCGTGCGGAACAGTTGCAGTGTGCCCTGCGTCCGCTCGTCATAGGCGATGCCGGTCGCCTCGCGCAGCGCCTTCAGCCTGTCACGGCTGTATTCTGCCAGCGGCACCATGCGCGCCTTGTTGATGGCGTAGCGCTCGGCCGTGCAGTTGCGCAGCATCTTGATGAGCCATGTCCACATATGCGGATCGAAGGCCGGCCGCACCACAAGCGGGCCATGCTTCATCAGCAGCCATTTGATCGCCTTCAGTGGAATGCCGGGCCCGGCCCATGGCGAGGCGTAGCCGGGCGATATCTCGCCGGCATTGGCGAAGCTGGTTTCCAGCGCCGGGCCTTTCTGGCGGTCGAGAACCGTCACCTCGTGGCCGGCCTCGGCAAGAAAGTACGCCGTGGTCACCCCGATGACGCCACCGCCCAGCACCATGATCTTCATCGTTCACTCCTTGCCGCCGCGCGTCCTTCAGGACGCCTTGGCCGCGACCGCATTTCCGATTTGCGCATGATCCTCGGCGAAAATCGATGCCGATTTCGAGATCATGCACTGTTGCCGTTTACGCCGCCGTGGGACCGGGGTCGTCATCCCCCTCTGTCTGCCGCATTCCGGCGCTCTCGCCAAGAGGCCGCCAATCGGCCGCGGCGCTGTAGACGAGGGCGAGCCCATGCGGTCGTCGTCCCTCGGCCTGGGATTTCTCCCTGATGGCCCGCTGCGCGGCCTCCGGCTGGTAGAGCACGGCCGCGATCAGGATCGACTCCCGTCTGCCGTCGGCCTGTTCGATCAATGCCGTCTGGCCCTCGGCCATGCCGAGCATGCAGAGCCCCCGCCGCGTTACGATCGACAGGCTGGAGCCGACCGGTCCGCGCACCTCGTTCTGCACCAGGGTTCGGGTCTCGGCAGCGCCGGCATCGATACGAAACACCACTCTGCTGTTTAGCGTCACGATATCGGCTTCGACCGAATCGATCGAAACGACTTCGGCTTTGGAGAGCTTGTCTGCAAGCATAGGAACGATCGGATCCGCGAAAGCCCGCCGACGCTCCAGCATCATCTCGAGGACGGCGAAGTCCTTCGTCGTCAGCCAGCAATTCGTGCCTGTCATCACCGCCTCCATGATCAGGACCGCTCCCGGCCATAGGCGAGCGTGCCGACGGCCTCAACGATCAACGACAGTTCCCGGCCGCCACGACTGCTCCAGCGCACTGTCTCCCCGACCGATGCACCGATAAGCGCCGTCCCCATCGGCGTCAGCACCGAGATCCTGTTTTCGCTGATGTCGGCAGCGCCAGGATAGACCAAGGTGATGCGCTGGGTATCCCCGCCATCGTTGCGGATTGTCACGGTGGAACCCATCCGCACCACGTTGGCCGGCATGGAAGCCGCCGCCGTGACGACGGCCCGGTCCATCTCCGAAAGCAGCTCTTCGGCCGTCTCGGGCACGCGGTCGAGCGACGCCCGCGCCAGGCCCGTCAGCCTGTCATGGTCGGCATCGCTGACCAAAAGCCGGCTCGGTGGACGCAATCCCGTTGCATGTTGCATGGCAAACCTCATGAATTGGCACATCGAACAGATGCGCGCCTGTCGCCGTACTGACGGCGGCTTGATGAAGCCGGCAGCCACGAGGGGCTGTCTGGCTTGAGAATGATGATGTCAGGTAGAAATGCCCCGGTTCGGACGGGCGCCAAAAGGCGACCGCGCCGGGGCTACGATCCCGCGATCGGGCAGACCCTGAACAAGGTTCTGATATGGGCGAGGTTGCTCATGCCCGAAGCCTTGCCGACAGGCGTCCGCTTGTCAAGCGCGGCCAAACCGCTCAACCGCCGACATACCGCCGATGGAAGCGCGGGCCGAGGCTGGTCAGGATCTCGTAGCCGATGGTGCCGGCATGGCCGGCAGCGTCATCGACGCTTTGTGAGGGACCGAGCAGTTCGACGAGATCACCCTCGCGGAGCTTGCCGGGCGGCAAGGCGGAGATGTCGAGAATGATCGAATCCATCGACACCCGCCCGAGGAAGGGCAGGCGCGCGCCCTCGAACCAGGCCGCGGACGCCGCGCGTCGATGCCAGCCATCGGCATAGCCCAGCGAGATCGTCGCGGCAGCGAGCGGAGCCGTCGTGTGGAATGTGTGGCCGTAGCCGACACCGGCGCCGGCCTCCAGCATGCGTGTCTGAACGACCTTGGCCTCCAGCCGTACCACCGGCAGCATCGGGTTCGGCCTGGCCGGTGTCGGATTGATGCCGTAGAGGGCGGCGCCGGGGCGGGCGAGATCGTAGTGGAAGCGTGCCCCAAGAAAGATGCCGGACGAATTGGTGAGCGAGGCCGGCGCCTCCAGCAACATCTCGCGCAGCCGCTCGAATGCCAGTTGCTGCCGCTCATTGGCCGGATGCTCCGGCTCGTCGGCGCAGGCCAGATGGCTCATCACCAAGCGTATGTCGATGCCGTCGAAGGCATGCGGATCAACGGCAATGCGCTCTACATCCCCGGGCGCCATGCCGAGCCGCGACATACCGCTGTCGACCTGGATCGCAGCCGGCAGTTTTCGGCCGGCGCACCGGGCCGCCTCACGCCAGGCCGCCAATTGCCCCACGCTGTTGATGACGGCGCAAAGGTCTGCCGCCACGGCGTCCGGCTCGGCGCCAGGTGGAATGCCGTTTAACACGAAAATGGCAGGGCCCGGCCCGATCGAGCGGCGCAAGGCGACGCCTTCGCCCAGAAGCGCAACGAAGAAGGTATCGCAACCTTCGCGCAGCAGCGCCGCCGCGACCTGGCCGGCGCCAACGCCGTAGCCGTCCGCCTTGAGCACACCAGCGCAGCGAACATTGCCCAACCGCGCTTTCAGCCGCCGGTAGTTTTCACGGATCGCACCGAGATCGACGGTGAGGATAGCACCAGCCGCCACTTCACTTGTGGCGGTGACCTCTTCGGGCAGCGACCTTTTGGGGGCGTCGTTCATGGCGACCCTTCTTGTGGCGGATGAACTGGTCAGTAGTCAGTAGAAATTGGCACAGATCGCATCGGAACATTCACTCCCTACTCCCGCTTATTGCACCAGATGCCGGAACGCCGCCACCACGTCCTCATAGACATGGCGCTTGAACGGCACGATCAGGTCGGGCAGATCCTGCATCGGCCGCCATGCCCATTCGTCGAACTCGGCGGTGTGGCCGCCCGGCGGCGGGTTGATCTGGATCTCGCTGACATCGCCGTGGAAGCGAAAGGCGAACCATTTCTGCGTCTGGCCGCGATACCGCCCCTTGAAGGCAATGCCGACGAGGTGGTCCGGCAAATCATAGTTGATCCAGTTGGGCGCCTCGGCCAGCAGCGAGACGCCGCGCATGCCGGTCTCTTCATAGAGCTCGCGCTCGGCCGCCTGCAACGGCTCCTCGCCCTTGTCGATGCCGCCCTGCGGCATCTGCCAAAGCTGCGTCGTGCCGGCAAATTCGCTGTCCGGTTCGGCAATGCGATGACCGACCCAGACCAGGCCTTCGGCATTGAGGATCACCAGCCCTACACAGGGCCGATAGGGCAGCGCCTCGCGATCAGTCTTTTTTGGCATCAGTCTGTCTTCCCAGCCGTTTTCCGATGGCTAGCCTTTTTGCGGATCGATGGCCACCGCCGAAATCGGCACGATCTCGATGCCGCGCTTCTTGGCCTCGGCCACCCAGGACGCCACCGTGTCGACCGTCAGGTCGAAGGCCGAGCCAATGCCGACGGCAGTGCCTTTGGCCCGCGCGGTCGCTTCGAGACTGTCCAGTTTCTTCAGGATTTCGCCGCGATCCTGCACGGCGTCGATCGCCGTGTCGCCGGAGACGAAGGGCACGCCATCCTTCAGCGCCAGGTCCGGCGCCAGGCTGCGCGCCGACGAGCCGTCATCGATATAAGCGAGGCCGCGTTTGCCGAGCTCGGCCATGAACGGTTCCATCGCCGCCGCGTCGGCGGAAAAGCGGGCGCCCATGTAGTTCATGACGCCGGTATAATTCGTCGTCCGCGACAGCGCCCAGTGCAGGTTCTTCAGGTTCTCGTCCGCGCTCGCCGCCACCGTCAACGTGTTGCGGCCAGGGTTGACTTTCGGGTAGTCGAACGGCTCGAGCGGCACCTGCATGACGATCTCATGCCCGCTTTGCCTGGCTGCCTGCATCCAGCGGCCAATGCTGTTGCCTTGCGGCGCGAAGGCCAGCGTCACTTCCGCCGGCAGCTTGGCGATGGCCGCCTGTGTGCCTGTCTGCGAAACCGAAAGCCCGCCGATGACGATCGCCACGCGCGCGCCGCGCCCGCCCGACCAGGGCCGCGCGTAAACGTCGAACGGCCGCCTTCCATCCGCGGCGCGCACGGGCAATGGCCCGGTTTCACTGGCTTCGATCAGCGCCTTGTCGGGAATATGCGCGATCTTCAGGTTCTGGCCGATGGTCGAGGGGTCGCGAATGACGATCGCTGCCCTGGGCGGGCCATCGCCCTCTTCCGTCTGCACATGGATGATCTGCGGCCCACCTGTTTTGGCCGGTGCTTCCGGCTTTGGCGCCGCCACCGGGCCCAAAGCCGGCGGCGCGGCGGCAGTCTCGGCTGCCGCTGTCACTTTCGGTGTTGAAATGGCAACCTCTTGCGGCTTTCGAAACGGCCTTTCCCTGAGCGCGATCGCGCCGGAGACGCCGACCACCGCCAGCACAACCACGGTCGCCATGATCGCACCGCCGCTGACCTTGCCGCCGGCGCGCGGCGACCGGACAGCCTGTCCGAGCGGGCGTTCGATGTCCTTGCCGATATCAGCCAAGCCTAATCCCCGGCGCATGGGTCCGAAGCCGAAACCGCTTCGAAAAGACCTGCGCGAATTCATCGATCCTGGCGCACCCCTGGCGCCCTGTTTTGAGGGCTTCGCCTTGCCCCCGAATCAAACTGCCGGAACCTTTCGGTCCCGGCAGCATCGCATTGCTTCCATCAGGCGGCCAGACCTGTTGTCGGTCGCAACCCTTACTGGTTGAGAACGGCCTTTTGCGGATTGGGCGGGAAGGACGGATCAGTCTTCTGGCCGCGCAGCAGCTGCTCGGCATAGATGAGCTGCAGGTCGTCCTTCGGATCCGGCGGCACATAGGCCGCCGACCCCGAACCGGTCGTGCTCTCGTCGGCGCCCTTGATATGGCCCTTGAGGTCGGATTCACCGCGCGTCAGGTCCCTGCCCTGCAGTTCCGGCGGCAGCGGCTGGTCGACCTTGATGTCGGGCGTGATGCCCTTGCCCTGGATCGACTTGCCGGACGGCGTGTAATAGAGCGCCGTCGTCAGCCGCAATGCACCATTCTCACCGAGCGGAATGATGGTCTGCACCGAACCCTTGCCGAAGGACTGTGTGCCGACCACCGTGACACGGCGCAAATCCTGCAGCGCGCCGGCGACGATTTCGGATGCACTGGCCGAGCCGCCATTGACCAGAACGATCATCGGCTTGCCGTTGATGTCGTCAACCTGCTTGGGCTTGGCGTCGAACCGGGTGACGTCCTTGGGATCGCGGCCGCGCGTCGAGACGATCTCGCCGCGATTGAGGAAGGCATCGGACACGCTCACCGCCTGGTCGAGCAGACCACCCGGATTGAGGCGCAGATCGAGAACGTAGCCCTTGAGCTTGTCGTCCGGCACCTGCTTCTTGATGGTGTCGATGGCGTTCTCGAGGTCGTCATAGGTTTTTTCGGTGAAGGAGGTGATCTTCATGTAACCGATGTCGTTCTCGACCCGGAACTTGACCGCCTTGACCTTGATGATGTCGCGCACGACCGTCAGTTCGATCGGCTTGTCGGCGCCCTGGCGCAGGATGGTGAGCTTGATCGGCGTGTTGACCAGGCCGCGCATCTTGTCGACCGCGTCGTTGAGGGTCAGGCCGCGAACCTCCTCGCCGTCGATCTTGGCGATATAGTCGCCGGCCAGCACACCTGCCTTGGCGGCCGGCGTGTCGTCGATGGGCGTGATCACCTTGACCAGGTCGTTCTCCATGGTGACCTCGATGCCGAGGCCGCCGAACTCGCCCTTGGTCTGGACGCGCATATCCTGCGCCTGCTCGGCGTTCATGTAGGAGGAGTGCGGATCAAGCGAGGCAAGCATGCCGTTGATGGCGTTCTCGACCAGCGACTTGTCGTCTGGCGGTGTCACATATTGTGCCCGCACCCGCTCGAAGATATCGCCGAAGATCGCCAGTTGCTTGTAGGTCTCCGACCCTGCAGCGTTCGCCGCCGAGCCGGGTGTGCCATAGACAAGGCTCATGGCGGACGCGCCCATCAGCGCACCGGCAAACAGAAGCGACAGTTTCCGCATTATTCACGTCCTTCCAGAAAAACGGTCCGCCCACCATGGGGCCGGATCGACGGGTTTTCCATCCTTGCGGAACTCGACATAGAGTTCCGGCGTGGCATTTCCATTCTTCGAAGCCGAGGTGCTCGCCACCCGGGCCTCTCCCATCGCTCCGATCGGCTCTCCTGCGAGCACTGACTGACCGGTCGCGACGCTGATTCTGCTCATCCCCGCCAAAACGACATGATAGCCGTCGCCTGCGTTAAGGATCAAGAGTTGACCATAAGAGCGAAACGGCCCCGCATAAAGCACATTCCCATCCGCCGGCGCGGTGACGATGGCTCCCGATTGTGTCGCAACCATGTCGCCAAGCATCACCGCGCCGTTACCGTCATCGGCGCCGAATCGCCGCTTGATGCGGCCGGTCACCGGCAGCGCGATCTGTCCCTGCAGCGCCGAAAAGGGTGCCGCGGCGGCAAGTTGGTTCCCTTCCGGCACCGGCAACGACGCCAGTTCCGCTGGGGCCGATGTCTTGTCGCCGTCCGCGGCGGCCTTGGCGGCATCGGCAGCCTTGCGGCTCTTGTCGGCCTGCGCTTCGAGCGAGGCGATCAATTCCTTTAGGCTGCCGGCCTTGGCCGCCAGCGCCTCGGATCGCTGCTTTTCAGCGGCCATTTGCGTTTGCGTGTCGGCTTCGAGCTTCTGCTTGGCCTCCAGTAGCATGCCGAGTCGCTTCTTTTCCGCCGCCTGGTCGCCGACCGCCGCCGTCAGCCGCGCCCGTTCGGCCTCGATCGAGGCCGTGACCCGCGACTGCTCCTTGAGATCGGCGAGCAGGGTATCTGTCTGCTGACGCAGTTCCGGCACCACGGCACCGAGCAGGATGGCGCTGCGCACCGACGACAGCGCGTCCTCCGGCTTGACCAGGATCGCCGGCGGCGGGTTCAGCCCCATGCGTTGCAGCGCGCCCAGCACTTCAGCCAGCACGTCGCGCCGCGCCACCAGCGAGGCGCGTATCTTCTGTTCCTGGCCCTTCAGCCCTTCCAGCTTGGCGCCGATGTCCTCGATGTCCTGGCCGAGCTTCTGCTCGGTCATCGCCGACTGGATCAATGCGGCGGTGATCGAAGCGTGATCCTTCTTGATCGTCGCGATATCGGCGGAGAGCTTGGCCAACCGTTCGGACGACAGCGTGATCTCCTTCGAGACCCGTTCGTATTCGGCGCGGCTCTGGTCCGGATCGGGAGCCATATCGAGCGTGTTTTCGGCCCGCCCCGCATGCAGCGACAGCATAAGCAGCGCCGCCGCGATACCGCAACGCGCGCGCCATGAGCCCGTTCTCGATTTCCAGCCTTCAGACATCCAGCGTCGACTCTATCTGCGGCTTCGTTAACGAACCATCAACCATGTTTGAAAGGCCCGTTCCCGAATGCATGTCGCCCAGAAGAGGTCCCGATTCTGGAAAACGACAGGCATAAGACCAAAGGTCCAATCTGGCGCGGCATTGGGGCGGAAATCCGGGCAGGTCGCACCAATTCACAGGTTTACGAACGATGGTAGGGATGTCCCGAAAGGATGGTGGCCGCCCGATAGAGCTGCTCTCCCAGCATCACGCGCACCAGCTGGTGCGGCCAGGTCAGCAATCCGAACGACATCACCAGTTCGGCCTGATCGCGCAGCGACTGATCGTGGCCGTCGGCGCCGCCGATGGCGATGACCAGCGCCTTGCGGCCACCGTCACGCAACAGGCCGAGGCGCCCGGCGAAATCTTCCGAGGAAAAGCTTTTGCCGCGTTCGTCGAGCAGGATCAGCGCGGTGCCGGCTTGCAACTGCATCTGCAGTTTCTGGCCTTCCTCGCGCCGGCGCTCGCTTGCGGTCTGGGCGCGCCCCTCGGCAATCTCGGCAATGCCGGCAAATTCGAGCCCCACTGCCGGGCCGCTCTTGGCGAAGCGCTCGAAATAACGGTCGGCGAGCAGCTTCTCGGGGCCGGCTTTCATCCGGCCCACGGCATGAACTGATATCTTCATCCTCGCCCCTGTAAAGCCGCTAATGCATGTCACCAAAAATGGAACCGATCGTGGGCAACGACATGCATCAAAAGAAAGGCGGCTTAGTGAAGGGTCTCTTCCTCGAGATCCGGCGCCTGCCACATCTTTTCAAGATTGTAGAATTCGCGGACTTCAGGGCGGAAGACATGGACGATGATGTCGCCCGAATCGATAAGAACCCAGTCGGCGCCTGCCAACCCCTCAACGCGCGCCATGCCGAGCCCGGCATCCTTGAGCGCTTTGAGAAGATGATCGGCGACAGCCGCGACGTGACGGTGCGATCGGCCCGAAGCGACGACCATGTAGTCGCCGAGGCTCGATTTCCCCTGGATGTCGATTGAGACAATATTCTCGGCCTTGGAGTCTTCCAGACTGGCAAGGACTGTCTTGATGGCGCGGGACACGGCGTCGTCTACGCTGATCCTGGCCGGCGAAGGCATGATATCGGCCTTCTTCCGCAGTGCTGTTCTCAGTGTATTTCCTTTCGCAGCAAGAACAACCAAATCACCCCCAAAAGCAGGTGACACCACTTAGATAGGCAGAGTTCCCTGACAGTTTCAAGACGGGACCCTGCCTCGCACGAACGTATTCTCGGTTCTGTGGTTCCGCCGCACGCTGGAAAAGATCGGAACCCATGTCGCCTGCATGGGTTATCGGCTCACCGACCGACCGGAATTTTTGTCATGGCGATCGACCCGCAAAACGCCCTCCTCACCGTCCGGGCCGGCCTCGCGCAGTTGAGCACGCTGATCGTTTCCTACTCTTTCTCGGCCATCGGTGCCGTCATCCTCTTGGTTGTCGGCTACATCATCGCCGGCCTTGCCGAGCGTTCGATCTTCGCTGGCCTCGGCCATATCCATGGTTTCGACGCGACGTTGCGGCATTTCTTCTCCAAGATCGTCCGCTACGCCATCCTGATCCTCGTCACCATCATGGTGCTCGGCCAATTCGGCGTGCAGACGGCGTCGATCATCGCCGCAATCGGCGCCATTGGCCTTGCCATCGGCCTGGCGCTGCAAGGCACGCTGCAGAACATTGCCGCCGGTGTCATGCTTCTGGCGCTGCGGCCATTTCGCATCGGCGAGTCCGTCGAGGTCGGTTCGATTGCCGGCTCGATCGAGGAGATCGGCCTGTTCGCGACCAAGCTCAGGAGCGCCGACCGCGTCTACATCCTGGCGCCCAATTCGACGCTGTGGAACCAGCCGGTGCGCAACTTCTCGCGCAACGGCGTGCGCCGCAGCGACATCGCGCTCAACATCGGGTCATGGAACGACATCGACCGCGCCCAGAAGACTTTGCTTGCCATTGCCGCCGCCGAGCGGCGGCTGAAGCGTGAGCCGGGACCGATCGCTTTCGTCGCGACTTGGGGCGAAAGCACCGTTTCAATTGCCTTGTGCTACTGGACATCGTCGGCGGATTTCTTCGCCACCCAGACCGATCTCACCAAGCACGCCAAGCAGGAATTCGACTCGGAAGACATCTCCATCCCATTGCCGCCGCCGGAAGCGCCGCAACCGGAAGCCCGCCGGCAATAATCAGCTGGCTCTGTGCCGGTCCTGCTCGTCCGGCGCGAAAGCAAGCTCCACCGGCAGCGGCGCCTGCGCCGTCATCGGTGCGAAACTGCCGGTTTCCGCGGCAGGAACAGCCTGCGTCGTGAACACGCGCAGAAGTACGAACAGGCAGAAGGCTGCGGCGATGAGGATCGCCACATAGATGAACGCCTGCGTGCCAAAGACGGCCGAAAGCGCCGTTACGATGCCGGGCACGACGAAGCCCGACAGCGACCAGGCAAACAGCAGCGAACTGGACAGCGCCACCATGTCGTCCTTGCCGGCACGATCGGCGGCATGCGCGCTGGCCAGCGAATAGATCGATTCCGAGGCGCCGTCCCACACGATATAGATGACCACCAGCGCCGCCAGCGCGCCGCCGTCGAAACCGAGCGCAAACAGGCCGGCGACCATGGCGAGCGCGGATGCGGCGATCAGCACATAGCGGCGGTCGGTGCGGTCGGAAATCCAGCCAAGCGGGATCTGCAGGATCAGCGTGCCGACCGGCATCGCCGAAAGCAGCAGCGCCACGTCAGCCTGGCTGTAGCCCTTGGCCGTGGCGTGGATCGGCGCGAAACCCGCAATCGACATCGACAGGCCGCCAACCGCCAGCATACCGGCAACCCCGACCGGCGAAATCCGCCAGGCCCGGCGCAGCGCCACCGAGGCCGCCTGCGGTGCCGGCGGCTGGGCCAGCCGCGTCATCCCCACGGGAAGGATCGACAGCGCCGTGAAGACGATACCGATCAGCGGCGCATCCGCCGTCCTGATGTCGACCAGCGCCAGCGTCGCGTAGCCGACGCCGAGCCCGGCGACATAAGCAACGTAGAAGAACGCCATCACCCGGCCGCGAATGGCATTGGCAACGGCATCGTTGAGCCAGCTCTGCGCAACGATGAACAGGCCCACGATAGCAAAGCCGTAGAGTGAGCGGGCGGCGATCCACAGCAGCGGATGGACTCCTGCGCCGACAGCGGCATTGGCCAGCGCGATCAGCGCCGACAGCACCATGAACGCGCGGGCATGGCCAACCCTTCGCACCAGCGGGCCGGTCAGAATGCAGCCGGCGAGGCCGCCGGCCGAAAGTCCGGTGATGATCAGCCCGGCCCAGGTCGGATCAAAACCCTCGGCGCCGAGCCGCACCGGGATATAGGCAAACATCAGCCCGTTGCCGACGGCGATCAGCGCCATCGACACGATGACGCTGGCAATCGCGATCAGCGGCGTAGGCTCGGCTTCGCCGCGGTTTTTCCTGGGAATCGACATGCCTGCTCAGGATTGCCCATGAAACGGGCAAAGGGAGCGATAAAAGCGACATGGCCAGGCGAGTGGGCTCACCCCTTTGCCAGCTTGCGGATCGCGCTCGACGACAGCGACGAACGCGGGCCGTGGATGAAAGTCCAGGCCGGCGCCTTCATGCGGGCAAGCCGCGGCGCATCGCCCTCGTCGACGCGGGCATAGTCGAAGGTCTTGGCGACGACCGACGACAGGAACGACAGCGTCGCGCCCGGACGGTCGATGACGGCGATCGGGAAGGTCATGACGATCTCGCGCCAGCGCTGCCAGTGATGGAAATCGCGCAAACTATCCGCACCCATGATCCAGACGAAGTCGACACCGGGATTGCGCGTCTTGACCAGCGCCAGCGCGTCGGCAGTGTAGCGGACGTGGTGGGCCGCCTCGAAGGCGGTGACCTTGATCTTCGGGTTCTTGGCGATCTGCTCGGACAGGTGCAGCCGCTCGCTGAGCGGCGCCAATTCCCTGGTGCTCTTCAGCGGATTGCCCGGCGTCACCATCCACCACAGTTGATCAAGCGCCAGGCGTCGCAGCGCAATCTCGGCAACCAGCGCGTGGCCGGCATGCGGCGGATTGAACGAGCCGCCGAACAGACCAACGGCCAGCCCTTTCTCGGCATGTGGCATCTTCAGGTAACGGGAGGGTACCGCCGGTTCGGAAGATGCCAGCATGGCCTCAGGCTCTAACGACGAACGGCTTCAAGGCCTCACCTGTCCCGATCCGCGCACGCGGTATTTGAACGAAGTCAGTTGCTCGACGCCGACCGGTCCGCGCGCATGCATCTTGCCGGTGGCGATGCCGATCTCGGCGCCCATGCCGAACTCGCCGCCATCGGCGAACTGCGTCGAGGCGTTGTGCAGCAGGATCGCCGAATCGATCTCGTTGAAGAACCGCTCGACCGCATGCGCATCCTCGGCGACGATCGCCTCGGTGTGATGCGAGGAAAACGTCTCGATGTGTTCGATCGCACCACCGACACCATCGACCAGCTTCACCGCGATGATGGCATCGAGATATTCGGTCACCCAGTCGGCATCGGTCGCCGGCCTGGCGTCGAAAAACACTTTCAGCACTTCGGCATCGGCATGGATTTCGCAGCCATCGGCGCGAAGTGCGTCCAGGATCGGCACCAGATGCGTGGAGGCAACCGCCCGGTCGACCAGCAGCGTCTCGGCGGCGCCGCAGACGCCGGTGCGCCGCATCTTGGCGTTGACCGCAATCCGCACCGCCATGTCGAGATCGGCCGAGCGGTCGATGTAGAGATGGCAGATGCCTTCGAGATGCGCGAAGACCGGCACCCGCGCCTCGTTCTGCACCCGCCCGACAAGGCTTTTGCCACCGCGTGGGATGATGACGTCGAGCGTACCGCTTAAGCCCTTCAGCATCTCGCCGACGGCAGCGCGATCGGTGGTCGGCACCAGCTGGATGGCGTCTCCCGGCAGGCCGGTTTCCTGCAGCCCTTCGACCAGGCAGGCATGGATGGCGGCCGAAGAATTGAGCGAATCCGAGCCGCCGCGCAGGATCACCGGATTGCCGGCCTTGAGGCACAGCGCGCCGGCATCGGCCGTGACGTTCGGACGGCTCTCATAGATGACGCCGACGACGCCAAGCGGCGTGCGCACGCGCTCGATATGCAGGCCGTTTGGCCTGTCCCATTGCGCGATGACATCGCCGACCGGATCGCGCAGCGCGGCGATCTCCCTGATGCCTTCGGCCATGGCACGGATGCGCACCGGATCGAGCTTCAGCCGGTCCATCAAGGAGGCGGAAAGACCGGATTCCTGACCATTCGAGACGTCGATGGCGTTGGCGTCGAGGATGTCCCGCTCACGCGCGACGATCGCCTTGGCCATGGCGAGGAGTGCGGCGTTCTTGGCGGCGGTCGTGGCAATGGCCAGCGGCCGGGCGGCAGCGCGGGCGCGGCGGCCGATATCGGCCATCGTTGCCACGGTGTCATCCCCGGATTTTTCATGCAGTTTCAGCATGGCTCATCCTCCGCTGGTTGCTTGGTCACCCGCCCCTACTTGGTCGCTGGCCCGTACTTGATCGCTGGAATGACTCACCACAAGGTCGTCGCGGTGGATCATCGCCGAACGCGCCTCGTAGCCAAGCACGGTTTCGATCTCGGCCGTCTTCAGGCCTGCGATCCTTACGGCATCGGCGGCATCATAGGCAACCAGCCCGCGCGCGATCTCGCGGCCCTCGGGCGACAGGATCGCCACCGTGTCGCCGCGCGAGAAATTGCCGCTGACCAGCTTGACGCCGGCCGGCAGCAGCGACTTGCCCGATAGAAGCGCACCAATGGCGCCGGCATCGACCGTCAGCCGGCCGGCAGGTTCGAGCTGGCCCGCGATCCAGGTCTTGTAGCCCTTGACCGGGTTGCTGCTCGGCCGAAAGAAGGTAGCGCGTTCGCCGCGTTCGATCGCCATCAGCGGCGACAGCCGCGTGCCCGACGTGATGATCATCGCGGTGCCGGCAGCGGTGGCGATCTTGCCGGCATCGAGCTTGGTGCGCATGCCGCCGCGCGAAAGTTCCGAAGCAGCGGCGCCCGCCATCGCCTCGATATCAGGCGTGATCCGATCGACCACCGGAATGAACTTTGCATCAGGGTCCCGCGCCGGCGGCGCCGTGTAGAGCCCGTCAATGTCGGAGAGCAGCACCAAAAGGTCGGCGCCCATCATGGTGGCGACGCGCGCCGCCAGCCGGTCATTGTCGCCATAGCGGATTTCCGAAGTCGCCACCGTGTCGTTCTCGTTGATGACCGGCACCGCCTTCATCTTGAGCAGCGTCGAGATCGTCGCCCGCGCATTGAGGTAGCGTCGGCGCTCCTCCGTGTCGCCGAGCGTCAGCAGGATCTGGCCCGATTTCAGGCTGCCCTTGCCGAGCGCATCCGACCAGGCCCCGGCCAATGCGATCTGCCCGACGGCTGCCGCGGCCTGGCTCTCCTCGAGCTTCAAGGCCCGCTTGCCGAGGCCAAGGATGGTGCGGCCAAGTGCGATGGCGCCGGACGAGACGACGAGGATCTCAGCGCCGCCCTGGGCCAGCACGGCAATGTCGTCGGCGAGCGAGGCCAGCCAGTCGCGGTTCAGGCCCGTCGTGCGGTCGACAAGCAGCGCCGAGCCGATCTTGACGGTAATGCGCCGATATTTTTTCAGCGACTGCATCGTCCTATCTGTCCCAGCGTGTCTCGACCGGCGCCGCGATCTGCGCCCGCGCCTCGGCCACGACAGACATCAGCGCCCGCAGCACCGCCTCGACGCCTTCGCCGGTGACCGCCGACAACAGCATCGGCGCGCGTCCGGCGGCGCGCTTCAGCGAGGCGGCCTTCTTCTTGCGTTGATCGGCATCGAGCGTGTCGACCTGGGAAAGTGCCACGATCTCGACCTTGTCGGTCAGGCCGTGGCCATAGGCCTCGAGTTCGGCGCGCACGGTCTTGTACGCCTTGCCCGGATTTTCCTCCTGCGCCGAAACCAGATGCAGCAGCACGCGCGTGCGCTCGACATGGCCAAGGAAGCGGTCGCCGATGCCGACGCCCTCATGCGCGCCTTCGATGAGGCCCGGAATGTCGGCGATGACGAATTCGCGCGCGTCGATGCGGGCAACGCCGAGACCGGGATGCAGCGTCGTGAACGGATAATCGGCGATCTTCGGCTTGGCCGCGGTGACGGCGGCGAGGAATGTCGACTTGCCGGCATTGGGCAGCCCGACCAGCCCGGCATCTGCAATCAGCTTCAGCCGCAGCCAGATGTTGAGCTCTTCGCCTGGCAGGCCGGGGTTGGCGCGACGCGGCGCCTGGTTGGTCGAGGTCTTGAAATGCTGGTTGCCGAAGCCGCCATTGCCGCCCTTGGCCAGGAGAAAGCGCTGGCCGACCACGGTCAGGTCGCAGATCAGCGTCTCGTTGTCTTCTTGGAATACCTGCGTTCCCGCCGGCACTTTCAGCGTGACATCGGCGCCCTTGGCGCCGGTCATGTTGCGGCCCATGCCGTGGACGCCCGTCTTGGCCTTGAAATGCTGCTGGTAGCGATAGTCGATCAGCGTGTTCAGCCCGTCGACCGCCTCCAGCCAGACATCGCCGCCACGACCTCCATCGCCGCCGTCCGGCCCGCCGAACTCGATGAATTTTTCGCGCCGGAACGACACCGAACCGGCGCCGCCGTCACCGGAGCGTATGTAGACCTTGGCCTGATCGAGAAATTTCATGGGATTGTACAGTTTCTACTAGTGGCCTTGCGGCATTGCTCTAAACCTTGGGCTTTGCTCTAAACCAAGGCGCGGCGAAGGGCGAGGCCGTTTTATGACAATGGCCCTTTGAGATTGGCCGGAAAGATGCCGGAATGAAGCTTGTAACCTACAACATCCAGTACGGCATCGGTCTCGACGGACAGTATGATGTCGGGCGCATCACCGACGCCGTGCGCGGCGCCGACGTGGTCGCTCTGCAGGAGGTGACCCGCAACAATCCCAGGAACGGCGGCCGCGACATGGTCGCCGAGATCGGCGAGGCGCTGCCCGATTATTTCGCCGTCTATGGCAGCAATTTCGAAGCCAATATTGGCTCCCAGGTCGAGAACGGCCGCGCCATCACGAAAACCTTCCAGCTCGGCAACATGGTGCTGTCGAAGACCCCCATTCTTCTGTCGCGCAACCTGCTTTTGCCGCGCAGCCGCAGCTTCGAGATGATGAACTTCCAGCGTGGCGCGCTGGAAGCGCTGATCGAGACGCCGCTTGGTTTCATCCGCTTCTATTCCATCCATCTCGATCACCGCAGCCCTGTCGAGCGCGCCAGCCAGATCCAGTTCCTGCGTCAACGCATGCTGAACTATGCGCTCGAAGGCGGCGCGCTGTCCGGCGTCGCCGAGATCGGCCTGCCGGAATTGCCGCATCCCGAAGCCTTTGTCGGCATGGGCGATTTCAACATGCTGGCCGGATCGCCCGAATATGTCGAACTCGCCGGCCGGCCGGACCACGAATTTGGCATGCCGCTGACCGCCGACTTTGCCGTCGATGCCGCCTTGCGCCTGAACGCCGCCGGCGACGATCTCGTCAGTTGGGTTGATCCCAAGCAACCCACTGACCCCAACCGCCACAAGCGCATCGACTACATCTTCACCAGCGCTTCGCTTGCCAAATCCCTGCAGCGCCTGTGGGTCGACCGAAAGGCAGTCGGTTCGGATCACCTGCCGGTCTGGGTCGAAATGGGTTGATGGCCAGTCATCCGACGGCGTTTTCACGTTCGACGATCGCCATCATGATCGCATCGCGATATTCCCCGTCGATATGGACGGCGTCACGCTGCACGCCCTCCCTGACAAACCCGACCTTGTCGTAGAGAGAGATGGCGCGAGCATTGTCGGAATGCACGGAAAGCTCGACGCGGACAAAGCCGGTCTTGCGTGCTTGCGCCAAAGTCGCATTGATGAGCCGCAGTCCGAGGCCACGCCCCCGATAGGAAGGAATGATCCCCATTCCGAGGGTGCCGCGATGAGCATGGATGAGCCGATCATGGCGTGAGATGTCGCACCAGCCGACGACCTCGCCACGAACAACGGCCACGAACCCCGGATCGCCTCTACCGATACGGTCCATTGCGAAACTTCGCGTTTGATCCAGCGGTGGCACCTCGAGGAAGGACAAGTACTTTCGCTCACGCGCTACGACATCGAGCGCGCGATGAAAGCTTTCGACATCCGCAGGCGTCATCGGCGCGATCGCGGCCGTTTCAATATCGCTGCTGTCGACCATTGGCCTGACCGTCGTCATCCATCAAAAATGCACCCAGTTCCGCAAGCTGGTCCACGTCTTCCTGTCGAGCCGGTAGCGCTCGACCGGCACCTGGCCGGCGACGATCGAGTTCAGCATGCCCTGGCCGGCATACTGGAACCCACATTTGTGGATGACGCGGCGCGAGGCCGGATTGATGACCCGCGTCGAGGCATGCAGCACCTGGATCGACGTCCTCTGGAAGGCGAGATCGACCAGCGCATGGGCTGCTTCGGTCGCATAGCCCTTCTTCCAGTAGGGCTCGCCGATCCAATAGCCGAGCTCCAGCCCGCGATCGGTGGTGTTGAGACCCGCGCAACCGACGAAAGTGTCGGTGCCGGCCAGCGTCAGGGCATAGGCGATGCCTGCGTGGCGCGACTTGGTCATGGCGAGGAAGGCACGCGCCTCGGCCTCACCATAGGGGTGCGGCATGCGTGCCAGCATTTCAGCGATATGGCGGTTGTCGGCTAGCTCGACCAGTTGCGCTATATCCCCTTCGTGGGGCGCCCGCATCACCAGCCGCTCGGTGACCAGCTCCGGGCAGTCTATCGCGTAACTTTCGTCTTCTGAGTCTTCCGCTTCGGCAACCATTTGAAGTCCTCCAGGCACAAGAAAAAGGGGAGATGGAAACCCATCTCCCCTGATCCTTTTCCTGGCTTTGCCAGACACCGGTTCCCGAGATGGGCGCCGGTGTTCTAGTGCGGAACCGGCTACTCCGCGGCTTTGGTAATCGGGTTGACCGATACGTAGGTTCGGCCGTTGGCTTTTTTGTTGAACGTCACGGCGCCGGTCTCAAGCGCAAAAAGGGTATGATCCGTGCCCATGCCGACATTGACGCCGGGATGCCACGTGGTGCCGCGTTGACGAATGATGATGTTGCCCGGGATGACGGCTTCGCCGCCGAACTTCTTCACGCCCAGACGCTTGGAATGCGAGTCGCGACCGTTGCGCGACGAGCCGCCAGCTTTCTTGTGTGCCATCTAACTAACTCCGTTGCGCCGCAAGGCGCCTAAAAGGCCTTATGAACGCGTTCGCGTTCCGTTTCAAGTCCGATCCGGCGACCCAATCGCCAGAAAAATTACTTCGCCGCCAATTCCTTGGCCTGCTCGCGCCAGTCCTTGATCTGGTCGGCGCTGAAGGGCATGTGCTCGTCGATCTTGGCGACATCCTTGTCGGTCAGCTTGGCGAGCTGGGCGAAGGTGATGATGCCCTGCTCGTTGAGATCCTTGGCTGCGACCGGGCCGATGCCCTTGATTACGGTCAGGTCGTCTGGCTCGCCCTTGGGCGCCTTGAACAGCGGCGCTGCCGCGGTCTCGGCTGCCTTTGTCTCGGCTGCCTTGGCCTTGGGCTCCTTCTTCGGCGCGGCTTCCGCCTTCGCTTCGGTGGCGGCCTCCGCCTTGGCTTCCTTCTTAGGTGCCTTGACCGCTGCCGTCTTTGTCGGCTTGGCGCCCCCCAGCAGGATCTCGGAGATCCGCACGGTGGTCAAAAGCTGGCGATGGCCGATCTTGCGGCGCGAATTCTGCCGACGGCGCTTCTTGAAGGCGATGACGGTGCGGTTCTTGCCCTGCTCGACGACTTCGGCGGTGACCACCGCGCCGTCGACGAACGGCGCGCCGAACGTGACATTCTCGCCCTCGCCATGCGCGAGAACATGGCCGATCTCGACCATATCGCCGACATTGGCTTCGACTTTTTCGATCTTCAGGAGATCGTTGGCGGCAACGCGATACTGCTTGCCACCCGTTTTAATGACTGCGAACATTTTTTGCCTTTCGCTGTTCGGTCGGCCTTGATGAACCGCCTCTGGCGGTTCAGCCGTCTTTTTGTCAGTCTGCGGGTTCAAAAAACAAGCGGCGCGGAAGAACCCTCCACGCCGATTGCGCGCTGTCCCTAGCCGAAGGTTGGATGCGAGTCAAGGCAAACAGCCGCGCCATTGCCGAGACTGTCATTGCCGGGCACGGCCCAGCCGTGTCGACATGCCCGGAGCATTGCCGCCTTCTGGCACGACGATGCGTGACCGGTCGGCAATTTGCCTGCGTCTGCCTGCACCAGACCCGCCATGAATCCGCCGCTTGCCGGGCAGGCCAAATAACTCACGGATTTGGCCTTGTAACCTGCCCGTTCAGCCGTTATCTAGTGCGCCGCGCCGGCAACGGCCGACCATGACCGCGGAGAGGTGGCAGAGTGGTCGAATGCACCGCACTCGAAATGCGGCATGGGTGCAAGCCCATCGGGGGTTCGAATCCCTCCCTCTCCGCCACGCGCCTTCTAAGCACCTGAAATTGCTCAACCCATTGAGCTTAAAGGATTTGTAACCGCCCAACTGGTACACAAAGGCGGTACACATGGTCCTTAGAATGAATCGCCCTCACAAGCGCCCTGACTCCACTGTCATCTACTTCCGCAAACGTGTGCCGGCTGACCTTCAGGAGGTCGTTGGCAAAAAGGTGGAAAAGATCAGCCTGCAGACGCGCGATCCGGCCTCCGCGAAGGTCGCGCATGCAAGAATTGCTGCGGAGATCGAGGCGCGCTGGGCGCAGCTACGGCGCGGCGTCATCACCGTCAGCCAGAAACAGGCTGTCGCCATGGCCGGCGAAATTTATCGCGAACTGGTTGCGGCCCACGAGGACAATCCCGGCAAGCCCACAGACTGGGTGACCAAGCTCATGATGGACTGGGCCTTCCTGAAACCCGAGAAGGTTCGCGTTTTCAAGATGGGGATGGCACCCGAAAAGACCGAAGAGTTTCTTGAAAAAATGCGGATGAACCGCAACGGGCAGATCGTGCAGGCTTATCTGGACCGGAAGGGTTATCGCGTCGATCACGAAAGCCTTGTTCGTATCAAGCAAGCCGCCAACGCGGCGATCTTGCAAGGAAGGGAACAGATCATGAGGAATGCCGGCGGCGATTACAGGGCGGACCCGGAGGCGACACGGTTCCCCTCGTTGGAAATGAGCTGCCAAGCCACCGCAAGTGGCGAACCTTTGCTCGGGCAACGTTCGCCGCTCGATGTGTTCGACATGTATGCAAAGGAGTCGAAGCTCTCCCACGGAACCATCAAAAGATGGCGTCCCATCATGGCCAGGATTCAAGAAGAACATCCGCGCTTGTCCGACATCACGCGCGAATGGTGCCTCACATGGAAAGCCCGTCTGGTCGAATCCGATCTGGACAACAACACCATAAAGGACGCCTATCTCGCGTCGCTTCGATCGCTCTGCAACTGGGCAGTGTCGAACGGAGAGATGGTCAGCAATCCCCTCGACGGTATTTCCATCAAGGGTTCCAAGAAAAAGAAAACGCGGCAGCAGGGCTTCAAGGATTCTGAAGCCAAAATCATTCTGGAAGCTACCCTCGACACCTTTCCGAGCACGTTTTCCGCGCAACATGCCGCCGCGCGCAGATGGGTTCCGTGGCTCTGTGCATATCTTGGGGCTCGCGTTGGGGAAGTCGGCCAGCTACGGGGCGCCGACATCAAGCAGGACGAGGGTGTTTGGCTCGTATGGATCACGCCCGATGCCGGCTCGACCAAGGACGAAAACGCGCGCTATGTCGCGATCCATCCGCACCTCATTGAGCAGGGCTTTCTAAGCTTTGTCGAGAAATCGGGCTCCGGTCCGCTGTTCTATGATCCCCGGCGACGACGTGGCGGTTCAGACGCGAATCCACAATCCAAAAAGATCGGTGAGCGGATTGCAAAATGGGTTCGGGAGCTCGGCGTCGACGACCCTGACATCCTTCCCAACCACGCATGGCGACACCGCTTCAAGACGGTGGCCAGGAAAGTGAAGATGGACGTGGGCACCCGTGATTATATGCAGGGGCACATTCCGGCTACGGAAGGCGAAGCCTACGGTGATTTCCCTCCGGACGTGCTGCTGCATGAGATTTCGAAGCTGCCAAGATTCGAAATCGGCCTGGCGGACCAGCCACAAAGCGAGCCCACCGAGCACGACGAAGTGAGGATCTCAGCATGACGCGGTTCCTTGCCGCCGGAGCAAGCTTTTTGAAGTGATCCAACGAAGGTCGCACCTGATGGATTTGGCGTTGCCCAGGACTTGACCACAAGAATGACCAACCGCCGTATGATTGTCAGGAATTCTGGATCCAGCCGGCCATCCATAAGCTGCCGGACGGATGATACATCGTTAGTTGCCGGAACGGCGGCGCATGCGCGTCTGCTCGCTTGGACCATCATTGAACGGTCCATGCCGGCGGCGTATGTAACCCCGCGTCTTTGCCGACAGCAAGGACCTCTGTTCAGGCATCCGGAGATCTCGCCGAAAAAGTCCGGGAATCGATATGGCCATGGTCTGATGACGGTAAGCTGAACGGCATTGCACGGCCGACTTAAGGATCAAATACCGGACGAACGCTCATGTAGTGGCGTGTGAAGTGATAAACCAAGATGCTGTTCCAGTCGCCGGATCGGGGTTTCTGAGAGCTGATGTGGTTCAAGTGTCTGGCGATCTCTGCACACGTGGTGTGGCCGAGGTCAGGTAGCGCCAGAATATGCTCAACGTTCTCTCGTACAAAAGCATGGCCCGTTCTGGAGCTCTCGCCTATGCGCAATGCGAGCCGATGTTCTATGAGAAACGGTGTCGCCGGAGGACGGTCCTCCTCGACGGCTATCCTGCTGATATTCGCGCGTCGCCTCGGAGCGGCCGGCTCTCGGGAGGAAGCCGACCCGCGGGATTGTCCTGGTGGCCTCGCAGTCTTTGAAACTCGCTTTTCGCGCGCGCTGCCACGCACGAAGATCCAGAAATCCGCAACCTTCGTCCCCAAGCGACCAAGGAATCTGTTGATGCCTTTGTACAACTCTTCCTCTTCCGGCTATCAAGGCTGCTGCTGTCCGATTCCACTCACCCATCTATCATTGAGAAACAATGGCCATTGCAACGCCTAACAACTCATATTCTCCCGCCTCAATCAACTTCCTGGCTGAAGAGATATTTTCCACTGCCCAAGAAACCATCTTTGATTCTTCATTCGGCACGTCGTAGGCTTTCCGGAGGCGTTCATCCTCAGTTATCCACTCGCTGTACTCGTCCGAGTTGGCAATGTTTTCGTCTTCGTTACGACGCGCGCTGTGTGTCATCGATATTGTCATGAATGCGCGTTCGACGGCGTCCGATGCCGTGTCATATGCTAATCGGAAATCTCTATCCGTCTTTGACAATTCCTCCGAGCCTTTCGCCAGTTCAGAGAATTTTCTGATCAGAAGGTAATCGATGCTCTCGCGGAGAAGGTTTGCAGTCCAGAATAAACGCCCATGTCTTCCTTTTGGGCGAGTCCGAGATGCATTCTGCGGCTTCACAAGGGCTGAGAGGTACACTTCCTCTTTCTCTCTATTCATGTTCATCGACGAAAAGGCCAGCATGGAACTGTCCTTCCTTTTCTGCTCCGCTTTCCGTGCGTCCCATGCGTCGACGGCTGGCTTGTTATTAAGCAGCCAGCGCCTGCCCGCCCGACCGGAAGATATCTCAATTATGAGGTCAAATTCGTTTAGTGAGAAGAAACCGCCATGCACATACTTGATCATTTCTCCCTGCGGTATCCGTAAAAGCCCGGTGTACCAGTGCGCGAAACGTGGCTTCGTTGCGAAGGAAAGCATCTCCTCTATCGGAATCCTCTCCGCTGGACTGCGAGCTACGAACCCGTTGTCTTCCGGAATCGATGCACCGTTGAAACTCTCGCTCGCCTCATAAATGCCTGCAGGACCCTCTGGCAGAGCGTCGAGACGATCTATGAGTACTTGATGGCTTCGAATTCTTCCCACGTCTTGGTCAAACGTCTGGGCACGCGGATTGGCCTCCGGCAACCTATACTCTCCGTCCAATTTCGTGAGCCAAAGTTGATCATTTTCGATCTTCCACGAAGCAACGTACCCACGCCAGTTAGCAGAGTTGCCGGGCACGAACTCTGGGCTCTGTAGAGAAAGTCGGAAGAGGACCTCCAAGGGGAGCACCTCAAGCGGAAATGACCGGCCATCCAATTCAATTCTGTCAGACACTTGAGCGGTCATGTTAGTCTCCCGGACATAGCGCCGATGGCCAGCGACCGGGCCGCCAATTGCCCGTCACGCCAAAACTGAACATGTCGCTTCGCGGCGACGCCTTGCCGCCCGCGAACAATTCGGGGGCGATGGATCCTGGCGTCCCGCAGGTCAGGCGACCGTCAGCGGATTTCAGCCATTGCAGTTGCGATATCCGTTTGGCCGCGCGCAAATCTCCCGAGGACGCATGTTCGACGAGATAGACCTTGTATCTACACGAGAGAGATTTCGTGGGATTAGAGCGATTGAGCCAAGGTCCGGGTGGCCGCCCGGACCTTGGCTTGGCGAAGTCGCCCGTACCACCTGAGGTTACAGCCGCGGGAGAGCTTGGGACCTTCGCCTTCATCACGCACGACCGAACAGTCGCTTGGTTCCAACCGTACGCACAAGGCAGGTTACCGTGAACAAGATTATTTGTGGAGTTGATGTTTCGAAAGATTGGCTGGACGCGCATGTCTGGCCGGGCGGA